>JANNFN010000032.1:0-13531 GCA_031379885.1 Methylotenera sp. | reverse complement strand
TGCTCTTCTATGACAACATCCAACTTATCTGGCCAACGACGGCGCACGCTCACGTTACGTGCCCATGGCAGCTTTTCGAACGCATCGCGGGTTTTAATTAAATCCAAAGTGAAAAAATTACCTTTCAAATGTTTAGCCACTATCAGTTTTATTTGCTCTCGATTTACGTGCGCCAACTGACCATCCACTTTTACTTCGCGAATAGGGAAAATTGGTAAATGCACCACCACAAACAGCAAAGCGTACAAAAACAACACGACAGATAAGGCGAAAAGAAAATTCGCAATCCAATTCAATAGTCTTGGCTTATCCCACATCTTCAACTTTCAGTGTCATCGTCAAAATTTTGATAACTAACTCATCAAAGCCAATGCCCGCCGCCTTGGCCGCCATTGGCACCAAGCTGTGGTCGGTCATGCCTGGGCTGGTATTTACCTCTAAAAAGTAATGTGCGCCTGCTTCATCCATTAAAAAATCTACACGACCCCAGCCACGGCAACCTACAGCTCGAAACGCTTGCAGCGCTTCGGCTTGTATTTGTGCTTCTTTTTCTGCGCTCAATCCGCAAGGGCACAGGTATTCGGTATCGTTGCGCAAATACTTGGCTTCGTAATCGTAAAACTCATTTTTTGGCACTATTTTTATTATAGGTAGCGGCGTCTCGCCCAAAATGCCCACGGTATATTCACCGCCTCCAATAAACTTTTCCACGATGACCAACGGGTCTGCCTTGGAAGCCAATTCCCATGCGGCCTTCAGGTCACCATTTTTCTTCACCTTTGTAATGCCTATACTCGAACCTTCATTGGCCGGCTTCACAAACAGCGGCAACTCAAGTTTCTGTTCAATCGCCGCAAAATCACTTTGCGCGTTCACCACTTCAAAATCTGGCGTCGCAATGTTTAATACTTTCCACAATAATTTTGTACGCCATTTATCCATTCCCAAACTAGAAGCCATCACACCGCTGCCTGTGTAAGGAATGTTCATCAATTCTAGTGCGCCCTGAATGGTGCCATCTTCTCCAAAACGGCCATGTAGCGCGTTAAATGCACGATCAAAATCCTCTAGCTCATGTAATGGCTGCACTGCTGGATCAAACGCTATTGCATCCACTCCTTGGCGCAGCAATGCAGCAAGTACTGCCGCACCACTTTTTAGCGACACTTCGCGCTCACCTGATTTCCCACCAAATAGCACAGCTACTTTGCCAAATTTATTATGCATATTCACCAATCACCCTCACCTCTTGTTGAAGTGCAACACCTTGTTTCTCAAGCACAATATCCTTCATATGTCGAATTAATAATTCAATATCCAATGCCGTTGCATCACCCACATTCACGATAAAATTTGCGTGTTTTGGCGATACCTGCGCACCACCAATTTGATAACCTTTTAATCCGCTTGCCTCAATCAATCTTGCCGCAAAATCACCATGTGGATTTCTAAAAGTGGAGCCCGCGCTTGGTAAATTTAGTGGCTGACTAGCCAGCCTGGTTGTTAATAAATTTTTAATTTTTTTCAACGACTCTTCCGCTTCGCCTTGCTCGAGTTTGAACCATGCCCCCAAAAACCACTCATCAGGTACTGGCATTTCTACATGGCGATAGCTCGGAATAAACTCTGACTCATTTCGCACATGTGTTTTACCCTGTCGGTCAATCGTTAATACTTGGTGCACAATATTCCAAGTTTCCGAACCGTAACAACCAGCGTTCATGGCCAGCGCCCCTCCAACCGTACCTGGAATCCCCGCCATAAATTCGCCACCATCTTTAAATTGGTTTGCGCAAAATTTGGCTAATTTTCCGCAAGTGACTCCAGCCTCGGCATAGATGTATTTTCCATCTACACGCAGATCACTTAAGGCTTGATGCATCACAATCACTGTTCCACGCACACCACCATCGCGCACCAATAAATTGCTACCCAAGCCAATAAAAAATACTGGCTCTGCGTGATCTAGTGCTTGCATAAAAGTTTGTAATTCATTCAAATTTTCTGCAATGAATAAACGATCTGCATTACCTCCCACGCGCCAACTGGTATAGCGAGCTAATGGCTCATTTTTAAGCAGTCTTGATTGTGCTTCTGCTACCGTCATACGTTTGCTAACTCCTTTGTTTTAGCTGCAACATGGCCTATAGAGCCTGCTCCCATCACGATGACTACATCTCCAGCCTGCGCCATATTTAAAATTGCCTTTGGCAGTTCATCGGTGGTCTCCACAAATAGCGGCTCTACCTTGCCTGCCACGCGAACTGCGCGAATTAAACTACGCGTATCGGCCGCTACAATGGGTGCCTCGCCTGCGGAATATACCTCCGTGAGTATCACGGCATCTGTGGTGGAAAGCACCCGCACGAAATCCTCAAAGCAATCACGCGTACGTGTGTAACGATGAGGTTGAAACGCCAACACCAAGCGACGATTAGGAAAGGCATCGCGCGCCGCGGCAATCACAGCCTGCATCTCGACAGGATGATGGCCGTAGTCATCAATCAATGTAAAACCACCACCTGTTTTTGATGAAACCTCACCATAGCGTTCAAAACGGCGGCCAACACCTTTAAACTCTGCAAGTGCCTTTATAATAAATTTATCTGGAATATTCAGCTCACTTGCAATCGCAATTGCAGCCAAGGCATTCAATACATAGTGATTGCCAGGCAAATTAAGTGTCACGTCAAATGTCGTAGTTACACCATTAACTCTATCCACGGTAAAATGCATTTTCCCGTGATCGGCCTGCACATTTCTGGCACGAATACGTGCTTCTTCGCTAAATCCATATGTCATTACTGGCTTAGTCACTCGCGGCAAAATCTCACGGATATTGGCGTCATCTACACACACCACCGCCATCCCCCAGAATGGCAGTTGCTGCAAAAATTCCACAAACGCACTTTTTAACTTATCAAAACTATGCTCGTATGTGTCCATATGATCTTGGTCGATATTGGTCACCACTGCCATCACCGGTGTTAAATGCAAGAACGAAGCGTCAGATTCATCTGCTTCCGCAACAATGTATTCGCCTGTGCCCAGCCGTGCATTGGCACTGGCTGCTTCAAGCTTTCCGCCAATGACAAAAGTAGGGTCCATACCTGCTTCCGCCAAAATGCTGGCAATGAGGCTAGTTGTAGTGGTTTTGCCATGTGTGCCTGCCACCGCGATGCCTTGGCGGAAACGCATCAGCTCTGCCAGCATTAGGGCGCGCGGCACCACAGGAATATTTTTAGCACGTGCGGCCATGATTTCTGGATTTTTCTCATTCACCGCGGATGACACCACCACCACATCAGCGGCGTTTAAGTTTTCTGTTGCATGACCCTGATGAACAGTTGCACCAAACTTTTTCAGTCGCTCCGTTACACTATTGTTCGCCAAATCTGAACCAGAAACTGCGAAACCCAAATTAATCAACACCTCGGCTATGCCGCTCATACCAGCGCCACCAATACCCACAAAATGTATGTTTTTTACTTTATGTTTCATATAATTAGAGCTAGCGCGTTACCTCCATACAAATTTTTGCCACCGTTTGCGTGGCTTCAGGTTTGGCCAATTTTTTGGCCTTATTTGCCATTTGCAAACAAATCTCACGCGTTAGGCCGCTTAATACTTCTGTGGCTTTTTGTACATTAAATTCCGTTTGTTGAATGAGTTTTGCGGCACCAGCATCACTTAAGTATTTTGCGTTATATGTTTGATGATTATCTACCGCATGTGGAAACGGCACCAAGATGCTCGCCACACCTACGCATGCCAACTCTGCGATGGTGAGTGCGCCTGAACGACAAATCACCACATCCGCCCATGCATACATTTCTGCCATGTTATTAATAAATGCGCGTGCGTCAGCATCTACACCAGCCAAATGATAATTAGCTTGCAGGGTATCAATATGTTTTTCACCCGCTTGATGCACCACTTCTGGCCTAGCATTTTCAGGCATTGCTGCCAACGCTTTTGGTATCACCTCATTTAATGCTGTCGCACCCAAACTGCCGCCAACTACTAGCAATTTCAGCTTACCAGTACGTGCGTTATAGCGTTTTTCTGGTATTGGTAACTGGGTAATCTCTTGCCGCACAGGATTGCCCACCAAATCTGCTTTGTTACCGAAAGCTGACGGAAACGCCGCAAGCACTTTGTTTGCAATTAAAGCCAAACTTTTATTTGTTAAACCAGCAATTGAATTTTGCTCATGAATCACCAATGGCTTACCTAGTAACTTTGCCATTAACCCACCAGGGAAAGCCGCAAAGCCACCCATGCCCAAAACAACTGTAGGCTGATATTGGCGAATCGCTACAAAACTTTGTTTAAAAGCTATCGCAAGCTTCATCGGCAAAAGAACCCAGCCTAGCAAACCTTTACCGCGCACACCACGCATCGTCATCATGGTTTTGCTGTAACTTTTGCCTTCTATTAACCTATTTTCCATACCACCTTCGGTCGCCAACCATACGACTTTCCAGCCTTGAGCCTGCATATAATCCGCCACGGCCATAGCTGGATAGACATGGCCGCCAGTGCCGCCTGCCATCACCATCAGCGTACCCGAACCAAAATTTGTTACTGGTGATGAAAACATCATGCTGGCAACCCTTTTTGCAATCTACGATTTTCGTAATCAATGCGCAAAAGTACAGCCATCGCAATGCAATTAGCTAATATGCCGCTGCCACCAAACGACAGCAAAGGTAGCGTTAAGCCTTTAGTTGGTAATACGCCCATATTCACACCAATGTTGATAATGCCTTGCACGCCCATCCACACACCTAAGCCTTGTGCCAGCAATGCTGCAAAATAGCGTTCATTCGCCACCGCCTCTTTGCCGATGCCGAACGCGCGAATCACAATCCAAACAAACAAACCGAGCACCGTCAACACACCTACAAAGCCTAACTCTTCGGCAATTACAGCAAGCAGAAAATCAGTATGTGCTTCTGGTAAATACAGTAATTTTTCAACGCTTGCACCTAATCCCACGCCAAACCACTCGCCGCGACCAAATGCAATCAACGCATGTGAGAGCTGATAACCTTTTCCAAACGGGTCTGCCCAAGGATCTAAAAAGCCAATGACACGTTGTAGACGATAGGGTGAGCTCCAAATCAATGCATAGATAGCGACTGGCAGCAAGGCCAATAAACCTGCAAAAATTTTGACATTAATGCCACCCAGCCAGAGAATAGAAATAGATATTGCCGCAATCACAGCAAATGCGCCAAAATCAGGCTCACGCAAAAGCAAAAAACCCACCAATACCATCACCGCAACCATTGGCAAGAATCCTTTCAAAATGCTATCCATCTGCGGTGCTTTACGTACTGCATAATCGGCCACATACATCGCGGAAAATAACTTCATCAATTCGGAAGGTTGCAAATTCATCACAAACAGTGAAAGCCAGCGCTGGCTACCATTCACATTGCGCCCAATACCAGGAATTAGCACCAGCACTAGTAACGCTAAACCAGATAAAAATAAATAAGGTGCCATTTTTTGCCACCAAGCTATTGGCACTTGAAATGAAACGAAGCCAGCCACAAGACCAATCATAATAAATATCGTTTGACGTACTAAGAAGTAGGTGCTTTGATGGCCAACTGCTTTGTCGGCTTCGGCAATCGCAATCGATGCTGAGTACACCATGACTAAACCCAAACCCAATAAAATAAAGGTGACCCACAACAGCATTTGGTCGTAACTAGCTGCATTAATACGTTCTCGACTGTGCATCACTGGGGCTAACATTGTGAATTCCTTAACATGTTGCCACCTTTTTATTTTCAGTCTCTAGCTGCCTAACGGCATCTATAAAGACTTCTGCGCGATGTACGTAATTTTTAAACATATCAAAACTGGCACAAGCGGGCGATAATAAAACTGCATCTCCCGCAGTGGCAAGTTTTTTAGCAATATTTACTGCTTCAGGTAAATCTGCCGCTTGATACATTGGAACATTGGTGGCTGATAGCGCCGCTTGAATTAATGGTGCATCACGCCCAAACAGCACCACCGCGCGGCTATTGGCTTGCACCGCAGCGGCTAGAGGAGTGAAATCTTGTCCTTTGCCGTCACCGCCTGCGATTAATACTACTTATTGCCGAATATCAGACTTAGCATCATACTTAGTCATACCGAAAATTGCCGCGCAGGTGGCTCCTACATTAGTACCTTTTGAGTCATCATAAAAATCTACATTATTAATATTTGCGACCCATTCCACTCTGTGTGGTAAGCCCTTGAAATTGCGCAATGCTGCAATAATGGCTGTTTTATCGACTCCAATCGCACTACACAAAGCCGCTGCAGCAAGCACGTTCGCTACATTATGTTGGCCTGTGATTTTTAAGTCGCTTGTTTTACACAGCTTGCGTTGGCCACTCGCCAGAAAATGCATGCCCTCGCTATTAATCAAACCAAAATCAGTCGCTGTTGGTGCAGCATTTAAACCAAATGTTATGGTATTTGAAGATGTTGGGTTCTTAGCGCGCATCGCCAATGTTGTTGCATCATCACGATTTAAAACAGCAGTTTTTGCATACGCTAAAATGCGTGATTTCGCCGCTGCATAATCTACAACGGTGGAGTATCTATCCATATGATCTTCGCATACATTCAATACTGTCGCGGCATCCAAATGCAAGCTGGACGTAGTTTCCAACTGAAAACTTGAAAGCTCTAACACATAGATATTAGGTATTCCCATTTGCAATGCATCTAATACAGGCAAACCAATATTGCCTGCAACGATAGTGTTCAAGCCAGCTTCTTTACATATTTCACCCACTAAAGTTGTTACGGTCGTTTTACCATTAGAACCTGTAATGCCAATCACTTTTGCATTTTTTGGGCGATATCGTCCAAATAGTTCTACATCACCAAGTACTGGAATACCTTGCTTAATTGCAACCTGCACTGCTGGATCACTTAAAGGTACGCCTGGACTTATGACAATCAACTCAGCATCTAATAAAATTTCTTGCTTAAATTTACCTGTGTAGATTGCAAGCCGAGGCATGCTTCGCGCTAAACTTTCCATATTAGGCGGGTTATCACGTGAATCGGCCGCTGACAATACCGCATCTTGCTTGGCAAGCCAGCGCAAGGCTGAGAGTCCTGTTTCACCAAGACCCAGCACTAACACACGTTTATTTTTAAGCTCCAGCTTCATCTTTGAATTTTTATCTTAGCTTTAACGTAGAAAGTCCAACTAGTACCAACATCATAGTAATAATCCAAAACCGCACCACTACCTGCGTTTCTTTCCAACCTTTTTGCTCATAGTGATGATGCAACGGCGCCATTAAAAAGATGCGCTGCCCTACGCCTGTTTTATGCTTGGTATATTTAAAGTACAGCACTTGTAACGCTACCGAGAAAGTTTCAACCACAAAAACGCCACCCATAATAAATAACACAATTTCTTGCCTGACAATCACAGCCACAACGCCCAGAGCAGCTCCCAGAGCTAATGCGCCTACATCACCCATAAACACTTCTGCTGGGTAGGCGTTAAACCATAAAAACCCCAAACCTGCTCCCGCCATAGCGGCGCAAAACACCATTAACTCACCGGCACCTGCTACGTATGGAATGCCTAAATATTTTGAAAAATATAAATGACCTGCCACATAAGCAAATATAGCTAAGGCACTGCCCACCATCACAGTTGGCATGATTGCTAAGCCATCTAGACCATCGGTCAAGTTCACCGCATTACTACTTCCTACAATCACTAAATAGGTCAACACAATAAAGCCAATAGCACTTAAAGGTAAAACCAAGTGCTTCAGAAACGGGAAAATAAGCGTAGTTTCAGCAGGACTAGCAGACGTTTGGTATAAAAATATCGCCACCCCTAAGCCAATCACACTTTGCCAAAAATACTTAGCTTTTGCTGATAAGCCTTTAGGGTTTTTGTAAACTACTTTACGATAATCATCCACCCAGCCAACCGCACCAAAACCCAATGTAGTCACCAGCACCACCCAAATATACTTGTTGTGCAAATCACCCCACAACAAAGTAGCAACGGAGATGGCTACCAAAATTAGCGCACCTCCCATAGTGGGCGTACCCGCTTTCACCAAGTGTGTTTGTGGACCATCGTCACGGACAGCTTGCCCCACTTTGTATTCAGTGAGTTTACGAATCATTTTTGGACCCACCATAAATGAAATGATGAGCGCCGTAAGCGTGGCCATCACCGCGCGCAGTGTGATGTAATTAAATACATTAAAGCCACGAATATCGTGAGCCAAGTAACGAGCTAGTTCTAACAGCATTACCTTCCCTCCGCTCTATTATTTTTTTCTAATATTTGTTCAACCACACGCTCCATCTGCATAAATCGTGAACCCTTTACTAGCACTGTCGTATCTTTATTCATCAAGGATTTTATGCTTGTAACCAATGCTTCTAAGCTAGTGAAATGCTGTGCACTTACACCAAAAGACTTAGTCGCTCTAGCGCTTAATTCACCATAAGTTAGCAAATGTGAAATACCTTTTTGTTTAGCATATGCGCCAACATCTGCGTGCATCTGTGGCGCATCGGATCCTAACTCCGCCATATCCCCCATCACAAAAATTTGAGGAGTTTCTTGATTTGCTAGAACATCAATTGCGGCTTTCATGGAATCTGGATTGGCGTTGTAGGTGTCATCAATCACCACAGCGCCATTGTTGGCTTGTAGCCAGTTCAAGCGGCCTTTTACTGCGCCAAAAACCGCCAAACCTTTAGCAATATCTGCATTAGATACGTCTAGCGCCACTGCTACAGCACTTGCTGCTAACGCATTATGAATATTGTGAACCCCTAACACACTCAACTTGAACTCAATTTGTCCAGACGGTGTTTTAAGGTTGATTTGTGTTAAGTTGCCATTTATTTGGTAGGTTGCCCTTACATCTGCTTTGTTTTGTCTATCTAGTTTTTCTATGCCAAATGTAATTACTTTTCTACCTTTGTTAAGTGATTTCCAATAACCTGCGAAATCATCATCTGCATTGATTATCGCTATACCACTTTCACTTAGCCCTTCGTAAATTTCACCTTTAGCGCGTGCAATCGCTTCGCGAGAACCTAATTCACCAATATGCGCAGTGCCAGCATTATTGACCACAGCGATAGTTGGCTGTGCTATGTTCGTCAAGTAACGAATTTCGCCTTCATGATTCATGCCCATTTCAATTACCGCAGCCGCGTGTTCTGCACGAATTTTTAACAATGTGAGCGGCATACCAATATCGTTATTTAAATTACCTTTGGTTGCCAATACACTGCCCTTAGTCGCAACTAAAATGGCAGCGACCATTTCTTTTACAGTGGTCTTGCCATTGCTTCCAGTGACTGCAACTAGCGGTAATTTAAACTGTTGACGCCAATGTTTTGCTAGATCGCCCAAAGCTAGGCGAGTATCGGAAACCACAATGGCTGGACTTGCTAGTGTGTTTTCATCTGATACCAATGCTGCCGCAGCGCCCAGTTTAATAGCCTCTTGCGCGTAGGTATTGCCATCAAAACGTTCACCTTTGATGGCAATAAATAATTGATTTTTTTCCATACGGCGGCTATCTGTACTCACACTTTGCACTAACACATCATTGCCAATCATGCGTCCTTTAACTATCTTCGCGATTTCTGAGAGCATAATCATGCGAACGCTCCTTGATATATTTTTAGTACACTTTGCGCTTGTTCTACATCGCTAAATGGATGCTTTTTGCCTGCTATTTCTTGATAATTTTCATGTCCTTTACCCGCAATCAGCACAATATCATTTGGTTTAGCAGAGAATATACCGATAGAAATTGCCTTGGCACGATCTGCTTCCACCGCATAACTGCCATGCATTCCAGCAATAATTTCTTGAATAATTTTGTCAGGATCTTCATCGCGAGGGTTATCTGATGTCACGACAACCGCGTCAGCAATTTCGCTGGCAATTTTCCCCATCAGCTCTCGCTTGCCCGTATCGCGATTGCCCCCACAGCCAAATACGCAAACCACCTTAGCCTTGGCCTGTACTTTCAATGCAGTCAGCACTTTTTCTAGTGCATCTGGCGTATGTGCGTAGTCCACCACAACTAATGGCACGTTGCCACCACCCAATTGTTGCATGCGTCCGCTTGCTGATTGAATGTGCATAATTGCCTCTACAGCATCATCCAAACTTACCTTTGAGGCCAGCAAAGTTGCCAAAACCGCCAACACGTTATAGACATTAAACCGCCCGATTAAATTGGCTTTTACGGGGGCATTGCCAAATGGAGTATTTGCGTAAAAAGCAAAATGTGTATTTTCAAAATGTAGCTCGGTCGCCCTCACATCACCACTCTCAATGCCATAACTCAATACAGATGTACCAGTAGCTTTTAAAGCTACTTCAATTTCTTTGCCAAAATCATCATCACTATTAAGCACGGCAACCTTCAAATCATTTTCTATAAATAGACGACGTTTTACGGCGGCATAATCTTCAAGCGTACCGTGATAATCCAAATGATCGCGCGTTAGATTACTCAGCACTGCTACATCAAAGTGCACACCTCTTACGCGGCCTTGATGCAAACCATGCGACGACACTTCCATTGCCACTGTTTTAACGTCTTGCTTTACGTAATCTGCCAGTAATTCTTGCAGCAGAACAGCATCTGGCGTGGTGTTAGTACTGGGGCTAAGCTGATTTGGCAAACCATTTCCCAAAGTACCAATGACTGCAGTTTTATTGCCCAGGTGGTTAAAGCATTGGCTTAACCATTGCGTAATTGAGGTTTTGCCGTTGGTGCCTGTCACCCCTATCATCCACATTTTTGTTGACGGCTCATCGTAAAATTGGCTCGCTATGTTGCCAGCTTGCAAACGTAATTGCTTAATGTGTTTATTTTCGATGTCCCAATCCGCATTCCACTCAAAATCCTCAGAATCCCAAATTACCGCACTTGCGCCTTTTTTAATTGCTTCTGCAATGTAATTTCGACCATCTGATTCATTACCTGGATAAGCCAAAAACAAGCTGCCTGCTTGCACCTTTCTACTGTCCGAAGTAATGTTTTTTACAGGGGTTTTTATTGTATGTTTACTCATACTACCTCTTTAACATCTTCTGTTGATTCTGGTGGAATCACGACATTAGTGTTAGGTGAGTCTTGTGGCACAGCAAGCATCCGCAACGCATCCGCCATCACCGCAGCGAACACAGGTGCCGCCGACACGCCGCCATAATATTGATCTTGTTCGATACTTGGCTCGTCGATCATTACTGCCATAATCAAGCGCGGATTAGAGGCTGGTGCGATGCCCACAAAGGAAGCCACATATTTATCCGCCTCGTAACCATGCGGACCAATTTTATGCGCGGTACCAGTTTTGCCTCCTACACGATAACCCGCCACTTGCGCCCTTAAGGCTGTGCCGCCTGGTTGCACCACCAGCTCAAGCATGGCTTTTACATCATTTGCCACTTGTGCTGAAAATACTTGATGACCAACAGGGGATTCTGTCAACTTAGTTAATGAAACAGGTTTTAACTCGCCCTCATTCGCAAATACTGTATAAGCGCGTGCCAACTGCAACAAGGTGACGCTAATGCCATGCCCAAATGACATGGTAGCCTGCTCGATTGGGCGCCAGGTTTTGTAGCCCCTCAAAATGCCTGAAGCCTCACCTGGAAAACCAATATTGGAGCGCGACCCAAAACCTAGCTGATTAAACGTACTCCAAAGCTCTTCCCTTTTAAGACTTAGTGCCATTTTGGCCGCACCTACGTTGGATGACTTTTGTATCACTTGCGCCACCGTTAAAATGCCATGCATGTGTGAATCGTGAATTGTATTAGGGCCAATGGTCATTGAACCTGGTGCAGTTTGAATTTTGGTGTCTGGCTTGTAATCGCCAAACTGCATGGCCGCAGAAGCTGTCATTGGTTTCATGGTCGAGCCTGGCTCAAAGGTATCGGTAATGGCTCGATTACGCGTTTTACCCGCAATATTCACTGGATTATTCGGGTTATAAGTCGGCAAATTCACCATCGCTAATACTTCGCCAGTTTTAGCATCTAATATCACCACTGCACCCGCCTTAGCTTTGTGCAACTCCACTGCTTTCGTGAGCTCTCTAAATGCCAAATATTGCAATCGTCTATCTATACTCAACACCAAATCATGACCATCTTGCGGAACCTTGACAGCCTCTAAATCCTCAACGATATGACCTTGCCTATCTTGAATCACGCGTCGACTGCCCGCTTTACCTGAAAGCACGCTGTTTTGCGCCAGCTCAAAACCTTCTTGGCCATTATCATCAATGCCCGTGAAACCCACTAGATGCGCTGTCACATCGCCAGCAGGGTAAAACCGTTTATATTCACGCTGTAGAAATACACCAGGGATTTCCAAACTCATGACTTTTGCCGCTAGCTCAGGTGAGACACGGCGTTTCAAATACACAAACTCACGCTCCCTATTAGCGATTTTTTTATCAATGTCTTTAGTTTTAATCGTCAACAATTTTGCCAGCGCGGTTTTTTGTTTTTTATTTATATCCACATCTGGCGGGCTTGCCCAGACTGATTCAACTGGACTGCTAATGGCTAGTAGCTCGCCATTTCTGTCGGTAATCTTGCCACGATGCGCTTGCAAGACTAACGAACGGCTATAGCGCGCATCGCCTTTCTGCTGCAAAAATGCTTTATGCAAGCTTTGCAAGTAAATACCACGCATAAATAGGCCTGCAAACAGCGTCAATACTGCAATCAACAATACGCGCCTACGCCAGGCGGGTAATTTAACAATGTGGTGCTGTGTTTTATCGTAAGCCATGTTTAGCGCGACATTTCTTCTAGTGAAATCACTTGAATGCGCTTAGCATCAGGCACTTGCATCTGCAGTTTTTTAGTCGCAAACTCTTCCACTTTAGAGTGCATTGCCCATGTGCTTTGCTCCAGCTGTAACTGACCATATTCGGTATCATATTTTTTAGCCAACTCTTGTTGTTGCTCCAGCTCAAAATACAATTTGCGTGCTTTGTGCTGCGAGGTCACCACACCCAGTGCCACAGCAATCAGCGTAAAAAACAAAATTAAGTTAAGGCGCGTCATGCGACCGCCGTCCTCTCCGCAACCCTCATTACCGCACTTCTGCTGCGCACATTAAGCTTAATTTCTGCAGCGTTTGGTTTGATCGCTTTACCCACCATTTTTAAACGTGGCTGCGGCAAATCTTTTGCTTTAATAGGAAAGTTTGAAGGCAAGTCATCTCTATTTTCTTCACTACTTATAAAGCGCTTTACTATTCTGTCTTCTAGCGAATGAAAGCTAATCACAACTAACCTGCCACCCACTGCTAGTAAATCAAGGCATTTAGGTAAAATTAGCGATAACTCCTCAAGCTCCTGATTGACGTAAATCCGTAAAGCTTGAAAGGTGCGCGTTGCAGGGTTCTGCCCCGGTTCGACCTTGGGGATTGCACTTGCCACGACCTTGGCAAGCTGTCCTGTAGTGGTGATGGCG
>JANNFN010000152.1:0-22839 GCA_031379885.1 Methylotenera sp. | reverse complement strand
GCCAGCACCCATGTCGGGGCGAGTGTATCACTATGACACCAACACTAGAGGTTTCGCTGTTTGTGTGTCTAACACTGGTGGGCGTGTCTTTTACTCATACCGCAAAGTGAACGGTAAACCTGAGAGAGTTAAGCTTGGTGCCTTCCCTGACTTATCAATAGAGCAAGCCAGAAACAAGGCCGATGTAATAAATTCACAAGTAGCACAAGGCACTAACCCTAACCACAAGCTGCGTGAGAAAAGGGCAGAGAAGACTTTGGGTGAGCTGTTTAAAGAGTATCTAACCCTTTACGCTATTCCCAGCGGTAAAAAAACTATTCAGGATATGCGTGATAACTTTGAAAGATACTTAGGTGAGGTGCCAGATTTAGCGCCAAAGAAGCACGGGAAAAAACGTGCGAAGCCTGAGGGTAGTGTTAATTGGCAAAATAAGAAACCATCAGACATTACAATGCTAGACGTTCAAAGATTACACTCAGACCTTGGCACTCATAGCGGCAGGGCTACAGCAAACAGGGTAATAGAGCTGTTGCGAGCTGTACTTAATAAAGGTATTGGATGGGGTTACTTCACTGGTAACAATCCATGCGATGGCATATCTAAGTTCAGCATTCAGTCACGTGAGCGATTTATTCAAGGCGATGAACTAACCAACTTCTTTGAGGCGGTAGCTTGTGAACCTAACGAATCTGTTCGTGATTATGTTTTACTGTCGTTATTAACGGGGGCTAGAAAAGCCAATGTGTTAGCTATGAAGTGGGATCACGTAGATTTAAGTCGTGCAACTTGGTTCCTGCCCGACACCAAAAACGGTACCTCACAAACTATTCCCTTGACGACGGCAGCCAAAGAGATTCTCGAAAGAAGATTCAAAAGTAGATCTGGTGATTTTGTGTTTGCAGGTGAAGGAGTCACAGGACACATGACATCACCTAAAAGAGCATGGGCTCGTATATTAGCTAGAGCGGGATTAGAGAACCTTAGATTACACGATTTACGTCGAACACTTGGCAGTTGGCAGGCCGCCACAGGTGCAAGCCTGATTGTTATTGGCAAGACACTAAACCATAAAGATGTTAGTACCACGGCTATTTATAGCCGACTTTCCTTAGACCCAGTTCGTGAGTCGATGGAAATGGCCCAGATTGCAATGATGGCAGCTGGTGGCATATTGCCTAAAGCTGAGGTGATAGAGTTTAAGAAGTAATCAAATTAGAAAATACACACCTTATTGTTGTGGCTAATGCGGCCTAGATTATCAATCTATAGATAGAGGAATAACATGCGAGACAAACTTTACTTACTAGATAACTTATCATTTGCCCAAATTGCGTGCGCAATGCTTGGAGTAGATAGCAGGGATGATAACCCTACTGTCTTTGATTCTTATATTAAGCAGCTTTTCGCAGCAGCAGCAGGTGGCAAGATTGAGGGTGCCAAAAAGGAGTTGAAGATCCGACCCCAACCTCTCTTATTCACAGCATTAGTTGGGAGCGGTGCGTCTACAGAAGCTCAGGACAAGAAAAAAAGAGAAATAGAGGCTAACGAAGCGTATATAAATAACCCCAACAACTGGGAGTATAGTTCTTGTTCAGAAGTGCCTAGGAAGAATATTATTAGTTACTTGAAGGCTGAAGGTCAATCAGTTCCTGCCTGCATCGCAACAGGGAAAGAAGAATCTTTAGACTTAAATAATAAGGCTCAAGTTATTGCGTATTTGCTTATTAAAACTGCAAAGTACTTTTATGGAAATGGGCAAACAACTCAAGAGCCTGTAGAAAAAGTGCAGAATTTTATAAAAGATGAGATTAAAAACCTTGGTATAACCTATCTTGAGCAATCTGATATTCAATACATTCAACGTCAAAGCACCCCACATGAAGTAAAAAATAAAGGCAATACTCCAAAAAATTAAAATAATTCAACTTATTTTTCCCGCAGATCGAATCGCTTTCAAAGCTAGGTGCAGTAACCAATAAATTCAAAAATCTCTCAAGTGAAACTCTCTGTTTTACAAGTGAGTTTCGTGTTGATTCTTTTTATAATCAGTAAGTTAATATTTAAATGTCGAGACATATCTAAACTCTTTACCGTGTTTTTGGTTGTGGCAAAGTTTAGCTACGCCAAGTTTATTTGGCATTACAGGAGTAATAAAATATGTTACAAAATAATATAAGTCCTCAAGATATTCTTCGAGGACATGCAGCAGCAGCAGATTTTCTTAACGGCATTTTCACCGCTAAAAGCTTAGCTAAATTTGCTTGCACGCATAGGCATGGCATACCAATGCATCGTATTGGTGGTGCTGTGGTGTACCGCAAGAGCGAGCTTGAAACATGGTTAGCCTCTCATCTGAATGGGAGCGCAAAATGACACTCTATAACGACATGCCATACAACCTTTCTAGTCTAGCGGCTGAAGCTAATACAGCTTTATCCAACACAACAAAGATGGTTGCACGAAGTACCGTTATTAAACTTACAGGTCAGATTACCTATGCTGAATGTCTATCTGAAAATCTAAAAAGATATGCTGCTGAATGTAGGGTTATCAGAGATTCTATGCAGGATAATTTGGAGTATGGAAAGTATTCAGATGGAGAACGTAATGACTAACACTCTTCAAAAAATTAATACTTTTGGAGACGTTGTAAGCCTAACCATGGTTGATGCTGCATTACGATATGCTGCACATGGTTGGGAAGTATTCCCTTGCCGTGCTGGTGGAAAGTTGCCGGCAGTTAAGTGGAAGGATAAAGGGTTGGTTACCACTGACCCTGAGCAAGTAAAAAGTTTATTTTCAAACCATCGAAATGCAAATATTGCCTTCATTGTGCCCAAGGGGTTATTAGTGCTTGATGTAGATACCAAGGAGGGCAAGGTCGGCGCTGAGTCACTAGCAAAACTAGAAGCTGAATACGGTAAGCTACCTGAGAACGCTCCAAGGCAAAAAACTTGGAGCGGAGGCTATCACTTACTCTTTAAACTCCCCGAAGAAGTAGATGTCGGAATATCTGCCAGTGTCGTGGGCAAAGATCTTGATATTAGGTCTGGTGGTGATGGGTACATCTTATGTGAACCTTCCAGTGTTAATGGTGTAAGTTATCGCTGGGAAAATGGTAACCCGCTGGTGAATGACGAGCTAGATATTCCATATGCACCAGAATGGCTTATTGTACTAGCCTCTAAAAAAACTTCTGAAGGTGCTAGCTTACCTAAGCCCGAAATAATCAGTCCTACAAGAGTTAAAAAAGCAGATATTGATGGGGATTTAGAGTTCGTTCGCATTAAGTCTGCCTTATTTTGCATTCCTGCTGAATTAGCGGACGACTACGACACCTGGTATAAATTGGGCATGTGTCTCAGAAGCCAAAATAATGAGAATTATGACTTGTGGTGTGAGTGGGCTAGCCAAAGCTCTAAGTTCTCAGAAGAAGAAAGTGCCTACAAGTGGTCTAGTTTTTCTAAAAATAAAGAAAACTCTCTCAATATAGCTTCGCTTTTCCGATTGGCGGGGGAGTACGGGTATGCAAATATTCAGTATGCTCAAGAGCTTAAAGGGGAAGCACTGACAGATACGGGGAATGCGAAGCGGTTGATTCGTCACCACGGAGATAACATTCGGTATTGCAGAGAATCAAAATCATGGCTCCAGTGGAGTGGCGGCTGCTGGGCTTGGGGTTCCGAAGCGGTTATGAGGCTTGCCCAAGACACGGTTCACAAAACAATTGATGAAGCCTCGGACGCTGCCTTAGCTGGTAAGTCTGAGTTATCAGTCGCTACGATTAAACACAGTGTCAGGTCTCAATCCTGCCACAGTCTTGAGGCGATGGTAAAACTTGCAAAATATGATAGAGATATCTCTTTAAGCTTTAGTCAATTAGATGCAAACCCTTACTTACTTTGTGTAATGAATGGCGTAGTAGATTTACGCACAGGCTTACTGCGAGAGGCTAAAAGGGAAAACTTAATAACTAAACAAGCGCATGTGGTTTATGACACCAAGTCGCAATGCCCTACTTGGATAAAATTCCTAGACAGGATATTTGATTCAGACGTTGAGGTGATAGCCTATATTCAAAGAGCCATAGGTTACAGTCTCACGGGGGATACCTCAGAACAGTGCATGTTTATGGCTGTCGGCACGGGGTGTAACGGCAAGTCGCTAATGTTGAATGTAATATCTGCCCTACTAGGCGACCATGCTATGACAGCTCAGTCTGATACCTTAATGGCGAAGTCTAACAGCTCAAATTTAAATAACGATGTGGCAAGATTGCGTGGTGCTCGCTTAGTAGCAACCTCTGAAACTGAGGATGGCAGAAGACTGGCTGAAGGTAACATTAAGCAGCTGACAGGCCAAGACTCCATTACAGCAAGGCATTTGTACGGGGAGTTTTTTGAGTTCGTGCCGATGTTTAAGTTATGGTTATCTGCAAACCATAGACCTATTATCTCAGGCGATGATTATGGTATATGGAGGCGGATCTCGCTGATCCCATTCAATATTACTATTCCAGAATCAGAAAGAGACGGAAAACTTTTTGAAAAACTGTCTTTTGAATACTCTGGTATTTTAAACTGGGCAATTCAAGGATGCCTAGATTGGCAAAAAATGGGGCTAGCAGCTCCAGGGGCTGTTAGAGGTGCGGTAGAAAATTATCGCGGTGATATGGATTCGTTCGGTGGCTGGCTTGAAGCTTGCTGCGAGGTAGTTAAAGCTAAAAAGTGCGCAGCTTCAGGACTGTATGCTTCATACCGAGTATGGTCTCTAGAAAATGGTCTTTATCCTCTTAGCGCCAAGAGGATGGGGCAAAAACTGGTAGAGCGAGGATTCAATAAACACAAAAGTTCAGGCATTTTCTATGAAGGACTGCAACTATTAATTAACCCCCCTTAATTATTTTTTTTGGGAGGGTGGGAGGATTGGAAGAAAATAATCGAAAATCCTCTATGAGAAAGCAATAGAAAAAAGTTACTGAAAATTCTCCCCAACCCTCCCATCATCCCAACCTGGAACACCCCGACAATGAAACAAATAGAGAGTTTAAATATGAACAAACCAAATCCTCAACTGCAACCAGCCAATCTAGATGCAACAGCCAGAATGAATGCTGCTAATTTACTAGCGGCACTTTCAAGATCAACTGAACTGGAGCAGGCACAGGTTTCACTAAGTGAATTGAGTGCCTCAGTAGCCATAGGAGATAAAACTAGGCTTCTAACTATCTTATCGAAACACTCGGCACTATTGGATGGTCTGTCCGTTCGATTATTAACGGACGCCAATCAATGTCAGAATACAAAACTGACTGTTACTTTAATTGAGCTGGCCTTAAAGGCCTTTGAGACTACAAGGCGCACCGTCCTTGCTGCTAATGAACTAGCCTCAACCCCAACGCCACTAGTTGCCGTCCAAATAAATGGATAAGCCAGACCAAATAAGATGGAATGCTGAAAGGCGTGCCAAATATGCTTTGTTAATTCAAGAGCACAGCCCATGGAAAACAGCTGGAGTAAAGTCTCTGTCGGGGAAGAGTACAGTGCGATGGAATGGCCTGCAAACTGGTCGTCAATCCTCACCAGTCCTAGCCGTGTGTAGATTGCTACATCAAACCAAAAGGATTTTAAGGCAAATCAAGAAAGATAGTTTAGGTTAAATTAATCAATTATTACAAAAATATGACGGACTATTATTAAAAACTAGTCTGTATTAACCAGTAAATTTATTATTTATGTCTTGTTGATTTGGTAGCATCAAAGTTTAATTAGTAGGGTAGGTTTAAACTTTATGGCTATTTTAATCACTGGTGGCGCTGGCTATATAGGTTCTCACACATGCCTACAAATGATGGTTTCAGGCTACAAAATTGTAGTGGTCGATAATCTCTCAAATAGCTCCGAAGAATCACTTATTCGAGTAAAGAAAATCTCAGGTAAACAATTTCCGTTTATCAATGCAGATATTCGTGATAAACAGGCTATGAGGAAAGTTTTTCAGCAACATAAAATTACCGCAGTTATCCATTTTGCAGGGCTTAAGGCAGTGGGTGAATCAACCCAAAAACCACAACTTTATTATGATAATAATGTAGTAGGCAGTCTTAACTTGTTTGAAGTGATGAGTGAGTTCAATGTTAAAACGATTGTGTTTAGTTCTTCTGCCACGGTTTATGGTGATCCAGCCTTAGTGCCTATTAAAGAAGATTTTCCTCTGAGCGCAACTAATCCTTATGGGCGCACAAAACTGATGGTGGAAGACATACTACGTGATTTATATGCTTCGGAGAATATGTGGAGAATTGGGTTATTACGATACTTTAACCCGATAGGCGCCCATAGCAGTGGCATGATTGGTGAAGATCCAAATGGTATTCCCAATAATTTATTACCATATGTGTCGCAAGTAGCCGTAGGGCGTTTAACCAAGTTGCGAGTGTTTGGTAGCGATTATGCTACTCATGATGGTACTGGAGTGAGAGATTATATTCATGTGATGGATTTAGCAGATGGCCATGTTGTAGCGTTAAATTATCTGTTAAAAAATGAAGACATGATTACTTTGAACTTGGGTACAGGTAAGGGGTATAGCGTACTTGATATTGTAAATACTTTTGCAAAAGTAAGTGCTAAAGCTGTGCCATATGAATTTTTTTCTAGAAGAGTGGGCGATGTTGCAATAAACTATGCCGATGCTAGCTTGGCTAAGCATCTTTTAGGATGGGTGGCAGAGCGTAATTTAGAAGAAATGTGTGCTGATGCTTGGCGTTGGCAATCTAACAACCCAAGCGGATACAGCTCAACAGTTTAAGCATTATTGTTAGCTAAAAGTTTTACTTAAGTTGGAAAAAAAGGCTGACTCTCAAAAGAGTCAGCCCAAGGGGGAATCTAATTTATTTTAAAACAACTATTTTTGCTTACGGCGACGTGCCACAGCACCTAACATACCAAGGCCAGCTATCATCATTGCGTAGGTTTCTGGTTCTGGAACAGGGGCTGTCATCAACATCAATTGTCCACCTTCGACAGTTAGTGCATTCCCAGAGGCTAAATGGCTTTGTGTGACCAATAAACTGTATTGCATACCATCATTGCGACCCAATAGGCTAGTCACATCAATCACGCCAGAACTTTCTTCGTCTTTTGTTAAACTGCCAGTAATAGTAAGGTCACCAAAGCGCGCCACATCGTGTTTGTATATTTGCGTGAGGGTGTCGGTTGCTGGGTCATATTTCCAACCTTTACCATTGTGCACGGCATTACCTACATCCTCTTGAAATAAGAGGCTACCATCTTCATTTACAGTCATATTATCCATCATGACTTGACCTTCGGAGCCGTCAAGTAGCATATCGATAGTGCCACCAAGTGTCGGGTCAGAGATGTCGCTGAAAGTCATTTTATACAAACGTGAACGACCTACTTGAGTACCAACTCCGTCAGTAAATGTATCAATTTGGTCTGTAGTTACAAAGTAATAACCATTATTGCTTTTAGTATCCCAAGCGCCATCTTCTGGGCGCGAGAATGAAGTCGCCGCATTGGTTGATAGTGTAAAAGTAGCGCCTGGAGAGATAGAGTTGATTGTAGTAGCATTTGTACGTTCTTGTGTCATACCAGCTACATTAACGTAATAAGTGGTGCCGTTATCAAGACCAGCTCTTTGCACATCGTTACCAGTATTGGTTTTTGTACCTACATAAACGGCAACCGCACCACTCACATTAGTGCCATTCACATTGGCGGTGCCATCAGATTGGCCAACCACAATAGTTTTATCCTGGGCGTATCCATTAGCTGCTAGGTTTTCCCAGCTTGCAGCACCAAAGTTATCTAATACATAGCTAGTGCCTTTATCTGCGCCTGTAGCTGTATGTGCTAATGCTCGGCTACCAATAGAACCAATCACACCAGATGAAGACTCTTCACCATTCATGAATAAACGGTTTTGAGTCCCAAGTCCAGAAGTTGGGTTATAGAATGCACTCGTTGCAGGTAAGTCAGCAGAGCAGAAGCGTGAGAATGTTAGTGCGCCAGTGTAAGCACTACCATTAGCATTTTTAACCGTTGTCATTAGATCTGCACCAGATTGAACTTGTAAAGTAGTTTTGTCGATAACCCATTCAGAGACATAAGCACCAATAGCACCATGCGCGCGAGTTACACCAAGCGTATTGTTAATTTCATGATTCATTAGTAAAGTGAATGTGCCATTGCCGTTGTCATAAGCCCCTAAACCATCTGGAATGCCACCCATAACATAACCACCCACACTGTCACCAGTAGTTAAGATAGATGTGAAGCTAACGCCTGGTACAGTCGCTGTAAGGTAAGGTGTAGTAGTGGTGCTAGGGCCAATTGCAGCTAGCGCTAAATTAGTGCTAATTGCAAACGCTAAGCCTACTGCGTATGCGGTAGGTTTAATTTTAAACATAATTTTCTCCCAGAATTAAATAGTAAATTGAGCACTCAATCTTAACCGTGTAACTAGTTAGTCAAGAGTGGTTAATAAACATCATCCAGTAATATTGTTTCAAATAAAGTAAGAAATAATAGGCCAATCGGCCTATGGTTTTTAAGCTTTATATAAATTGATGACACAATTTGAAAAAATTATGTAAAAAGATATAAATTTAGACTCTAATTTTTAACTGTGCTAATTTCTTCGAAATTTTGGGTTTCCAAATTCAATCTAGCAATGTCAGAAGTTGTTATTGCACCGACTCCAACCAGCTCACTCTCAATTTTGTTAGTGCTTTGATAATAATCATAGGATGAAGGGTCCAAGTGTTGATTTCTCAATTCGCGCAATCTAGTTAAAAGTTTCATTTTTTAGTTTTCCATTATGAAAATAAAACTGTGCCTATCAAATATTTCAATTTGATGGAAAAAAGTACAATTTGCACAAAATAATTTAAATATTAACGACATTAGGCACAATAAGTTTTCCTAGTCCGTTCGGACTATATATGCCTTGATTTTATTCATCAGAATGAAATCTATTGTAGCCATCATTGCATCAACAAAAATAAACATAAATATCCGCAATGAGGAGTGTTTTTAGGTGAATTTTTTAATTAAATGGTTACTAATAATTAAACCATCAAATTTAATTAAGGATTTTATCGGCCAAAATAGTCGACTTTTCACCAAATCAGTACTTCACCATGATGGAAATAGAAAATTTAATTTTGCACACCAGCACTCTGCATATTTAGATTTAACTGCACAATTACGTAGTACCGAAACTCCCCAACCTAAAGCATTTATTACAAATGCAAATTTTAATCAACGCATTGAATATTCTGACGGCTGGTTTAAAGGTGAAGAGGATTTTGCTAGACCTCTACGAATAATGATGTTGGGACTAAGAGGGTTTCCTGATGTGCAGGGGGGCGTTGAGACACATGCTGAACATTTAACACCCTTATTAGCTAAATTAGGATGTGATTTAGAAGTGGTTGTGCGTTCCCCATATCAAAAAGCATGGGTCGGAAAACAATGGTGTGGTGTAAAGTTTACAAAACTTTGGGCTCCAAAATCTAAGGGGCTAGAAGCTGTGATCCACACCTTATTGGGTGTACTTTATGCGGCAATTAAACGGCCAGATATATTACACATACATGCAGTAGGACCAGCACTTATGACTCCTTTAGCAAGACTTTTGGGATTGAAAGTAATTGTTACGCATCATGGGCAAGACTATAACAGACAAAAATGGGGCATTTTGGCACGTAACATTTTGTTGCTTGGAGAGTGGGTTGGAATGCGCTTTTCAAATAGCAGAATAGTTATTTCAAATGTCATACGAGATTTAGTTTTGCGTAAACATACCATGCATTCAGAGTTGATATGTAACGGTGTTGCTATGCCAGACTTAAATGTTTCCCATTCACATCTAGAACAGTTTGGACTGCAGAAAAATAAATACATTTTGCTAGTAAGTCGTTTAGTGCCAGAAAAGCGTCATTTAGATTTAATTAATGCTTTTAATCTAGCAAATTTAGATGACTACAAATTAGTTTTTGTCGGATCGTCTGATCATCCAGATGAGTATGTGCAAAGTGTTATTGATGCTACATCAGACAATTCTAATATTGTGCTGACTGGCTTCCAGACTGGAGATACCTTGCGAAGCTTATATACGCATGCTGCCTTGTTTGTATTGCCTTCATCTCATGAAGGCTTGTCGATTTCTCTATTAGAGGCACTAAGCTATGGTTTGCCTGTAGTAGCTAGCAATATACCCGCCAACCTTGAGCTTGGGCTTAATCCCGCAAGTTATTTTGAATTAGGTCAAATAGATCAGCTTGCCAAGTTGCTTAAAATCAATATTAATCAACCAGCTTCGATAGAAACAAGAATGGATATGAGGGCATGGGTTAGTAGCCGCTATAATTGGCGCAGGGTGGCAGAAAAAACTTATAAGGAGTATCAAAGCATACTGCAATGAGTAACAACTAAATTTTGTAGATAGTTAATCAAAGTTTTTTTAATCAGAAGTCTTAACATACATATTCGTGTCACATTTCTAGTCTAAATTGTAATGCTATTTTGAAATAAAAATAAGCGTGCACTATGAAATTTCAGCAGCACCTCAGCTTTAACAGGTCACTAAGTCTTCCACTACTAATCAAAATACTGATAGATCCAGTATTGATGATTATGACACTTTTTTTTCTAGCAATTTATTATGAAGACAAATTAACGTCTCAGTATATTGTGCTATCTATCATGCTGTTTGCACTAAGTTTTCCTGGGTCGTGGGGAAATTCAAAAAATTTCAAAGAAGAACTCTTGAATACTTTTGGGCAATGGTTTTTAGTTTTGGGTATTCTTTTGTTTTTTGGTTATGCAACTGGTTTTTTGAATCAATACCCACAACAAGTTATATTGTTATGGGGTTTGGTTACTCCAATAGTCTTAATTATTTCCCATCTACTTGCGAGTAAATATTTATCTAGCAATTACTATATTTCTAGAGTTAAAAAGCTAGCAGTTATCGTAGGGGTAAATGAGTTAAGTAATCAACTTAAAGAGCGAATTAACTTAAACTCTGAACTTGGGATTGAACTTAAAGGCTTTTTCGATGTAATTTCCGAATGCTCAGCCACACAATTATCATCTAATAGCAGTCAATTTATTGGTAATGTTGACCAGTTATCAAACTATGTAAAGGAAAATGGGATAGAGGTAATATATATCGCACTACCACCCTCATTGCACTTAGAAGTTATGAAGTTATTAGATGACCTCAAAGATACAACTGCTTCAATATATTTTGTGCCAAATTTCTTTATGGCTGATTTAATTCAAGCAAGAATTGACGATATTGATGGGATGCCTATAGTTGCTGTATGTGAAACCCCATTTTCTGGATTCAATGGGTTTGTTAAGGCGTTAAGTGATATAACAATTTCAAGTTTAATTTTATGCTTGATTTTTCCTTTATTAATTGTCATAGGGCTAGGGGTGAAGTTAAGTTCTTCTGGCCCCATATTATTTAAGCAAAGACGATATGGGTTAGATGGTCATGAAATTGTTGTGTATAAATTTAGATCAATGATGGTAGCTGAAGATGGCGAGAATGTGACACAAGCTACTGTCAATGATAAAAGAGTAACAACATTTGGAAAATTTATACGCAAAACCTCACTAGATGAATTACCACAATTTATAAATGTATTGCAAGGTAGGATGAGCATTGTGGGGCCTAGACCCCATGCAATTAGTCATAATGAGCTTTATCGTAATCTTATTAAAGGCTACATGGTGAGGCACAAGGTAAAGCCGGGCATTACAGGTTGGGCTCAGATTAATGGGTTTAGAGGTGAAACAGAGTCAGTAGAAAGTATGAAAGCTAGAATTGATTTCGATTTAGACTATTTAAAAAAATGGTCTCTTGCACTGGACTTAAAAATTATACTTAAGTCAGTTCTATTAGTATTTAAAGATGCTAAAGCTTATTAACTGCTAGGAGATTGCTTTATAAAATCAATCTGGAGCTTTGTAGCTCAGATGACCCATTCGGGCTATTCTAGTCCGAAATAACTATACTTTTAATAAAAAATTAATCATATTGTAATGATGAAGGCACACTATTGGGTTTCTAAATTGATAGGAGTGCGAAATGAAATTTTTTAAAAATGTTTTAGTGTGGATTCTAGTGACCTTCTCTTCAGTAGCAATGTCTAGTCCCAACACCCTACATGCTTTTGATCATCCTTCTGCGGAGAGTTTATATGCTGCCACAGCTGGTGAGATTGTTATTACCTTTTTATCTAAAAGTGCTTCTTATTCTAATGATCTTTATTTACAAGGATCATCAAATAAAATCTTAAATAATCAAACTGCAATTGTAGGCCAACAGTTCTCTCTTGGAAGTTTTGAAGCGGGTGCAGAGTTGGCTTTTAAAATGTTTGTGAATACTACTGGACGTTCATTTTACAATGGGGTTGCAAGTAATAACCTAGATAACATTCTACATGCCGCTTATGAAGTAAAGCCTAACAATTCAGTTATTGTGGGGTTCGAAGATATATTTAAAGGCGGCGATAGAGACTATGACGATTTAGTGTTTTCTCTCAGTAATGTAAGTGTGGGGCAATATATTCCCACACCAGTTCCAGAGCCAGAAACCTATGTAATGATGGCTACAGGTTTGCTATTGCTTAGAGCTGCAAAAAGGCGTAAAGCTTAATTGTTTTAATTTTAAAAAAGCGGCTCTAATAAACCGCTTTTTTATTTGAGGGTATTAACTTTTGATTGCTAAGTCACGAATAATTAATAATTGGTCGTTACAATCAAATTATAGTTAGTTTAGCCCGCATCAAATCCATTTGTGTTAGAAAGTACTAGTTATGAAAGCCATGATTTTAGCTGCGGGTAAGGGCACTCGTGTTAGACCTCTCACATATGAACTTCCTAAGCCGATGATTCCAGTTTTAGGTAAGCCTGTAATGGCCTATTTAATCGAACATTTGGCGAAGCATCAAGTAAATGAAGTCATGGTAAACGTAAGTTACTTACATGAAAAAATCCAGCAATATTTTGGAGATGGACATCGCTTTGGCATTGAGATTGGTTATTCTTTTGAGGGTGATATTAGCAACGGCATGATTATTCCAAGCCCTGTTGGCTCAGCTGGTGGTATGCGAAAGATTCAAGATTTTGGCGGATTTTTTGATGAAACAACCATTGTGATATGCGGTGATGCAATCATTGATTTAGATATTACTGCGGCAGTGGAAGAACATCGTCGAAAAGGTGCAATTGTTAGTCTAGTGGCCAAAGAAGTGCCGATGGATAAAGTATCTGGTTATGGAATTGTATTGACGGATAAAAATGACAGAATCACTTCTTTCCAAGAAAAACCAAATCAAGCACAAGCTCGATCTAATTTGGCAAGCACTGGCATTTATATTTTTGAGCCTGAGGCGTTAAGTTTAATCCCATCTGGCAGTACGTTCGATATAGGTTCGGACTTATTTCCATTATTAGTCGAAAAAGACTTACCATTCTATGCAATCAATCAAAGTTTCAACTGGATTGATATAGGCATAGTGTCTGATTACTGGGAGGTGATGCAACAGGTGATGCAAGGCGAAGTTCCATCAATGAAAATGCCCGGAAAGCAAGTAAAACCAGGAGTTTGGGTGGGGTTGAATGTACATATTGACTGGCAAAATACAAAAATACAAGGACCTGTTTATATTGGTTCTGGATCACGTATAGATAAGGGAACAGAGATTATAGGGCCAACATGGATTAGTGAGGGCTGTCATGTGCAACGCGGAGGTCGCGTAGTGCGTAGCGTGTTGTTTGAATATACCCGTGTTGGACAAGATTACAGTTTTGAAGAAATGATAGTGTGTGGTGAATATTGCGTTAATAGGCAAGGCAGGATGATGCATGTCGACGATGAAGCATGCGATTTGATTTGGTCTGACGCGCGAGAAAAAGTAATATACCCAATGAATTATGCACAAGCAAGACTCTAGTCAGCTTTGTGATAGGACTAAAATATAATGCCTTTATGAATTATGACAAAAATGTCACAAATCTGAAATTTTACTGAAATCAAGATTGAGTATGATTGTCACTTAAAATCAATTGAGTGCAATTTATATCATGTCATATTTTAATAGTGCTATACACTTTAAGCTAAAAATTAAAGGATTTACACTCCTTGAATTATTGGTTGTAATGGTGATTATTGGTCTATTAGCGGCCTATGTTGGTCCTAAGTATTTTGAGCAGATTGGTAAATCAGAGACTAAAACGGCACGCGCGCAATTAGATGCATTAGGTAAAGCCTTAGACCAATATCGCATTGATGTCGGACAATATCCAAGTTCAGAACAGGGTTTAGCCGCACTGAATAAAAATCCTGGAAATGAATTAAAATGGGGAGGTCCTTACCTTAAAAAAAGTGTTCCAAATGACCCTTGGGATAAACCGTATCTTTACAAATCTCCTGGTGAGCATGGGGATTATGATCTTTATTCGTTAGGCAAAGATGGCCAGCTTGGCGGTGCTAAAGAGTCTGAAGATGTATTGAGTTGGTAGTTTTAATTTAATAATGGATTTCCAAGTTAAAGCGTTACGTGGTAGAGAAATTGTCCTTCTAAATATATCAGCAGCTCATGTTGATGAAGCCAATGCGCAAGTAAAAGCAAGAGGTTTTAGTCCAATTGGAATCAAAACAAAGTCGGCGCCCCTAATTCATAGAGAAAGTAAAAAATTCCCTCTGGCTTTGTTTATCCAAGAGCTTTTAGCATTATTGGAAGCTGGGCTTAACTTAGTTGAGGCGATAGAAGCGCTTGCGGAAAAAGAGCAGCGCGGCGATATTAAACACATATTAGACTCATTACTGCAAGCACTATATCAAGGCCAAACATTCTCATCCGCGCTTGAACTACAGCCTACCACTTTCCCTATGCTTTATATCGCTACAGTTCGCGCCAGTGAAAAGACAGGAGATTTGCCAGAAGCATTAAGTCGGTATGTTAGCTATGAGCAGCAGTTAGGCTTATTGAAAAAGAAAATAGTCAGCTCCTCGATTTATCCCATTTTACTAATGGCTGTTGGTGGTTTAGTGATTATGTTTTTAATGGGTTTTGTTGTGCCTAAATTCAGCAAAATTTATGAAGATACTGGAGGCGATTTACCTTTCTTGTCTCAAGTTTTGTTAGCCTGGGGCGTATTTTTAGAAAGCCATGGCAAAGAATTACTCATTGCGATGGGGTTGGGAGTAGCGGCTTTAGTTTATGGTATGTCACGGCCTGCACTTAGAAAATGGTTGGTACAGCTAGTCTGGCGCATACCTTCGCTGGGTAAGCGATTGAGAGCATTCCAGCTTGCTAGGTTTTATCGCACATTAGGTATGCTGTTAAAGAGTGGTACGCCTATTATTGTAGCGCTCGGATCTGTAGTAGGTTTGTTGGATGCCGCTTTACAAATAAAAATGAAGCATGCGTCTGCCGCTATTCAAGAGGGGCAACCTATTTCTTTGGCGATGGATCAAGCAGGCTTAACGACACCAGTTGCTTTGCGCATGCTGCGCGTGGGCGAGCGCAGCGGAAAAATTGGTGACATGATGGAACGTATTGCTGCATTTTACGATGATGAGCTCTCTCGCTGGATAGATTGGTTCACGCGTCTTTTTGAGCCAATTTTGATGTTATTTATTGGTTTAGTCATTGGTGTAGTAGTGCTGTTGTTGTACATGCCAATTTTTGAATTAGCAGGTAATATCCAATGACATTAAGTTCAGCCTTAAGTTTAGTACAACCACCCCTCACCAGTACGAATCTTATTGGATTGACGCCTAGTTTTATTAGTGTCGGACAAATAAAACAAGCCAGATTACAGGCGAAGTTACAGCAACGCAGAGTATTAGAGGTGCTGGAAGAAATTTCTGGAGATAGCCCAGAACAGTTCTTGCAAGCACTTAGCCAATCTTTGTTTTTTTCTGCTATTGAAATGAGAGAACTAAACACTTTATTACCAGCTTTTGAAGTGATTTCATTTTCTATGGCACAACAAAAAGAATGTTTAGCTTTTTATACGGGTGAAAATAAATTGGCATTGGTATTTGCTGATCCGTTTAATGAGACTTTGCAAGATTGGGCGTTAGAGCATGTAAAGCAGCAGTTCATTTGGCGTTTAGCACTTCGTAGCGATATTGCAGCTTTTCTAGCGCGTCACGAAGAAACCATGCGTGCTATGGATGGCCTTCATGACAACGCCAATAATAAAAGCGCTGAGACGGATGAGATGGTTGCGCATTTATCACTAAAGTCAATTAATGAAGATACCAATCCAATTGTTAAACTGATTAACTCTACGCTTTACGATGCGTTAAAGGTCGGGGCAAGTGACATTCATCTTGAATGTTCAAGTACTGGATTATCTATTAAGTATCGCATCGATGGCGTGATGGCAGGTGTGGGAGGCATGCAAGGCGCAGAAAATGCGGATCAAGCCATATCGCGCGTTAAAGTCATGGCGCAATTAGATATTTCAGAACGGCGCATCCCACAAGATGGACGCTTTAAGGTGGTGGTGCAAGGCCGTGAAGTCGATTTTCGTGTTTCTATTATGCCTAGCGTGTTTGGCGAGGATGCAGTTTTACGTGTGCTAGACAGAAAAGCACTGTCAGAAGAAGCGCAAGGTTTAAGTCTACAGGTATTAGGGTTTGATGCCAAAATCATCAGTCAATTTCGCCGGTTAGCCAGCGAACCCTATGGAATGGTACTGGTAACGGGCCCTACAGGTAGCGGGAAGACGACATCGCTGTATGCTGCCATTTCTGAAGTGAATACAGGTCACGATAAAATTATTACGATTGAAGATCCAGTCGAGTACCAACTCCCAGGCGTGTTACAAATTCCAGTAAACGAAAAAAAAGGCCTCACTTTTGCGCGAGGATTGCGCTCCATTTTGCGGCATGATCCAGATAAAATAATGGTGGGCGAAATTCGCGATTCTGAAACCGCGCAAATTGCCGTACAAGCCGCATTGACAGGACATTTGGTATTTACTACTGTGCACGCAAACAATGTGTTAGACGTGATTGGTCGCTTTATGCATATGGGCGTTGATCCGTATAACTTTGTCTCCGCCATGAACGGTATTATGGCGCAGCGCTTGATTCGTACCATTTGTTCGCATTGTGCAGAAGATGTTCAGCCAGATGCGCAATTGTTGGAGGATTCTGGTATTTCGCCAGAAGTGGCGGCGGGCATGCGATTTAAGTTTGCCAAAGGTTGTGGGCATTGTCGCGGCACAGGTTACCGTGGCCGTAAAGCGGTGGCAGAATTGTTGATATTAAATGACGAACTGCGTGAAATGATTGTGGCGCGCGAGCCGATAAGGAAACTAAAAGAGGCCGCAAAACGCAGTGGCATGCGCACCATTCGCGAAGCGGCGATTGAGGCTGTGGGCTACGGCCTGACTACTTTGCAGGAGATCAATCGTGTCACTTTTGTTGCCTAATCAATTGACGGTCACCTTAAGCAAAGACAGCATAGCTGTGACGTATCAAACTCGCGGTTTACGTAGCCGTATTTTGCAGCAGCAACATGTTGCTCTAAATAGTGATTCGGATACCGAAAAACCTACTTGTCTACAAGCCGTTGGCACGCTTGAAAGTGTGTTGGCGGCAATGCAAATTAAACCTAAAACTAACATACAAATCATTGTTGAAAATGATTTTGTGCGTTATTTAATACTGCCCTGCAGCCCAATTTCCATAAGCCCTGCAGAGCAGCATGCTTATGCAATGGCGACATATCGTGAGGTATATGGCGCGGTTGCCGATGCTTGGAATATTAAGTTGCATGATGCGGCGCCAAATCAAGCCACGTTAGTGGCGGCAATAGACGAAAAATTCCTGGAAACACTCAAGCAAATCTCGTTCAAATATCAACTGAAACTGGTCAGCGTACAACCTTATTTGATGCGTGTTTTTAACAGTTTAAGTAAGCAAATTGGTAAGTTAAATGGATATTTTCTCGTTGTGGAATCAGAGCGATTGCTATTGTTAAGCATGTTAAAAGGCCAATGCCAAAATTTACGCACCTTAAGCATTAATGAGGCATCTGGCGACGATTGGCAGCTTGAGTTAAAAAAATTATTAGCGCGTGAGTCGCTGCTGGAAGAGATTGCAGGCAACGAAGTTTTGGTTTATGCGCCAACGCAAAAAAACACCAAGCTCAATGCGATTGAAGGTTGGCACATTCGGTGGGTTGGGCAAGCTGATAAGAAACCAGCCACTGACAAGCCATTTGTGCTACTTGAGGTAGCAGCATGAGCCATCAGCTAGATTTAGATTTTATTCAAAACCCATTTTTTTCGCTGGCAAGATTCAGCTGGCTTAGCCTGTTTTTATTGGTTGCTAGTTTGGCAGTGGCTTTATTCACGTGGCAAACTTATCAAGCCAAACGTGTTGATTATATTGGACTTGAGACTAAGCTTGCCGAAATAAATCAGCAACAGCAGCAACGAAAGTTACCCATCAAACAAGCCAAGGTAAGCATTCAGCCAGAGCAGCTAAAACAGTTGCAAGAAACGGTAAATGCTTTGGGTATTCCGTGGAACGAGCTTTTTGAGGCCATAGAGCAAGCTGATGGAAAAGACATCGCGTTGCTAAGCGTAGAACCCAATAGTCAAAAACAACAAGTGGTAGTGACAGGCGAAGCGAAAAACTTGCAGGTCGCGCTGGCTTATATTGCGCAGCTGGAGAGCCAACCAGCACTTAGCCAAGTTTTTTTGCAAAAACATAGCATTGATGAGGTAAATGTGTCAAAACCAGTGAGTTTTACCATATTTGCAAAATGGAAAATACTGTAGTGATGGCCAAGCTAAATTTTAATTATGGTCTTTGCCTGATGCTTAAGTTTTTTAAAAACATAGGACCGTTAGGTTTGGCTGGCCTGTCTGTTTTACTGGGCTGCAGCTTGTTTTATGTATTGGGGGTGTTGCCGTTAAATGCGCAAATAAGTTTGGCGCAACAACGGCTGGAAAATATTCAATCGAGTGAAATCAAATTAGTAAATACGCAAGAAATTCCAGCAAATGATATGTCCCAAGACATTGCTGCAATAAAAAAAATGCTACCTCAAGCAAATACTTTGCATGATTGGTTGGGGTTGATAGATAAGGCGGCGTTTAAGCAGGGCTTGCGACTCAATAGGGGCGATTATAAATTCAGCCAAATTAAACAAGGCAAAATAACAAGCGATCAATATGCATCGCACTATGAAATCGTGCTACCTGTCACTGGGCAGTATGTACAAATCAGGCAATTTATCGCCAATGTTTTATATTCGCAGCCAGCACTTGCACTCAGTAGTGTAAAAATTCAGCGTGAAAATGTTCTGGCTGCTAATGTGGAAGCGAAATTGGTTTTTGTGCTGTTTTTGCAAGGTGATTCATTGTGAAAACGAATCAGCTTGAAAACGCCAAGCCGTCTAAAGGTTTGCTGACTTTACTGGCCATAGTGGTATTACTGACCCTATGGACGTTATTGCACAGTGATGACGCTGAGAATACTGATGTGATTGAGCTTGCTGATGAGAGCGCACTAGCTAGTTCCAAGAGATCAATGACATCAGCTCCTATCGCGCAACTAAACCCAGCAGCCGCAACAAACTTGGTCGGCAATTCGATTGCCATGAATAGTTTGAAGCCAAATAGTTTAAAACGTGAGCCACTTCCTACTAAGCCATATAACCTATTTAAAGTACATTCATGGGTTGTCGTGCCACCTATGAAAAAAGTAAAGCCCGAGCCACTTCCACCACCAGTTGCACCACCAGCGCCATTTATTTATATGGGCAAGTTAGATTCAGACAACTCATCAAAAAATACGCAGATATTTTTGGTTGCCAACGGCAAACTTTATACGCCTCGACAAGGTGAAAAAATAGATCAACAGTGGCGTCTGGACGCTGAAGAGGCGAATGCCTTACGACTTACCTACTTACCACTAAACTTGCCTCAAGTGCTTTCAAAATCTGCTAAACCATTATCAATGGCAGCGCCAGTGGCAGAAGCGAACCTGTAAAAGGATGAATGAATGAAGTCCAGTAACAACAATCATCAACAAAAAAACATGAGATATATATGCTTGTTTTTGATAGTCATGCACATGACTAGCTGCGCATTTGCTCCTTGGGAGAATGCCGTAGATAAAACTAAAGTCACCGGAACGCAAGTGGAAGAAACCAAGGAAATTCTTAAAAAAGAGCCAGAGGCGGTGGTTAAACGTAAAAATTTGCTGGTGACGACAGAGTTGGCATCCACTAAATTGTTTGCGGAGGCGGAGCAAGCGCGAGCTAAAGGAAATTATCAAGAGGCCATTGGCTTGTATGACAAAGTGCTGAGTTTTTTGCCAGATGATCCAAATGCGCTCAATGGAAAAGTTAAAGTTGAGCGTGAATTAATGCAATCGAAAAAGCTCAGTGTAGCTGGCGAGTTGATTGAAAAAAATAAGCTAGATGAAGCAAAAGAATCTGTGCATCAAGTGCTTTTAGAAAGCCCACAAAACGCAAAAGCACTAAGCTTGCAACTGCAACTAAATGAAAAATCACCGTCTTCGAGAAGCCAGCCGCCGCAACTTAAGCCGCAGCTGGATAAGCCTGTAACCTTAGAGTTAAGGGACGCTAATATTAAAGTGGTGTTCGAGGCATTATCGCGTGCGACTGGAATCAATTTTATTTTAGATAAAGACATTAAGCCAGACGCCAAGGCTAGTATTTTTATTAAAAAAGCGCGTATAGAAGAGGCGTTAGACATGGTACTTTCTAGTAATGGTTTGCAGAAAAAAGTATTGTCAGAAAATACAGTGTTGGTATTTGCGAGCACGCAACAAAAGCTTAAAGACTATCAAGATTTGGTGATTCGCAGTTTTTATGTGAGTAACACTAGTGCTAAGCAGGTGGCCGCATTGGTTAAATCCATGCTTAAAACTAAAGATATTTTTGTGGATGACCGATTGAATATGATTGTGATGCGGGATACGCCTGAAGCGGTGCGCATCGCAGAGAAATTGGTAGCCGCGAATGATTTAGCAGATCCAGAAGTGATGTTAGAAATAGAAGTACTGGAGGTAAGTCGCAGTCGCTTGCAAGAGTTGGGTGTTGAATTTCCCAATCGCATTTCGGTGAATAGTCTCATCCCTATCACCACAGTTACCTCTGCAACAGGAGTGGTTGCTAGTTCTACCGTTGATACATCGACACAGCTAACTTTGGCTGGCTTACTTAACATTAATAAAAGACGACTCGACGTATCTCCTAATCCAGCGGTGAATTTTAGAAAAACTTCGGGCGATGTGAATTTACTTTCTAATCCGCGTATTCGCGTACGTAATAACGAGAAAGCCAAGATTTTGGTGGGCGATAAAGTGCCCATTATTACCACAACCTCTACTGCCAATGTAGGGATTTCAGAAAATGTGACTTATGTAGACGTCGGCTTAAAGCTAGATGTAGAGCCGCGCATCACGGCGGATAACTACGTGAACATTAAAGTGGGACTTGAAGTGAGCTCACTTGGCGAAAGAACCACTACTAGAAATGGCGCTACTGTTTATACCATTGGCACGCGCGATGCCAGCACGGTGTTGCGCTTAAAAGATGGCGAAACGCAAGTGTTGGCAGGGTTGATTTCTGATGATGAGCGCAAAAACTCAAGCAAGTTACCAGGTTTAGGCGATATCCCGTTGCTGGGCAGATTGTTTGCTAACCAGCAAGATCAAAAATCCAAAACAGAAATTGTGTTGGCGATTACACCACGCATTATTTCAAATATTGTTCGGCCAAATGCAGAGATTTCTGAATACTGGTCTGGTACAGATAATGTCATTACTGATAAACCTCAAATCAATCTACCTGCTGTAAATGAACCTATAAACCCACAAGATAGAATTAGAGAGCAAATGAGGCTTAGGCAACAACAAAACCAAGAAGTCTCACAAGAGTCAGTTACGACTCAACAATTAGAATCAACGCCTCAACAACCTGCAAATCCGCTTATCAATCCAGATGGTTCATCAGCAACTTCGCAACAGGTAGTAGACCCCTCAACACTTACACTCCCCCCTGCTATTGATTCAGCTAATCCACCAATTGCACCATGAATCAACGTGTAATAAATTACTCAACAGGATTCACATTAATTGAGCTAGTGGTGACAGTGGCAATTGTTGGTATTTTAGCTAGTGTTGCGATGCCTATGCTAAAAGTGACCGTGCAACGTACTAAAGAGAGCGAGCTTCATAATAATTTGCGTCAAATCCGCGAGGCAGTAGATGCTTACAAAAAAGCAGCGGACGAAGGCCATATAAAAAAAACTATTGAGCAAACAGGTTACCCACCCAATTTGGAAATATTGGTAGAAGGCGTGGTTGATGAGAAAGATATAAAAAAAAATAAACTTAGATTTTTGCGAAAAATTCCTAAAGATCCAATGCAATCTCCAAATAAATCTGAAGATAATTTTACAAAAAACTGGGGATTACGTAGTTATGCTAGCGAAGCCAGTAATCCACAAGAGGGGGATGATGTATACGATGTGTACTCGTTAAGTCAGCAAATAGGGATTAACGGCGTACCTTATTCACAATGGTAGCAATATGATGAAGTATTACATTCACAAGCGATATAAAAGACCTAACAGCAAAAATAGAGGGTTTACTTTAGTTGAGTGATTGGTAGTTCAAGCAATATTGGCGTTACTTCTTACTTTGGCTACGCCGAGGTATTTCAGGAGTATAGATCGTGCAAAAGATGCTGCTTTAAAACAAGACCTAAATACTGTGCGTGAAAGTATT
>JANNFN010000142.1:0-1526 GCA_031379885.1 Methylotenera sp. | reverse complement strand
GTGCCAGATGAAATGACATCATCAATCTCTTGTCCAAGCTTGGCAAAGTTGGCCGATAAAATACTAGGGGCGATTCTATAAGTTTTACTCATGGCTAAAATTCCTAATTCGTCATCTAAATGTATGGCTAAAACATTATTTTAACTCTATTTGTTGCTTAAGATAAGGCTATCCTTCAAAATTACACCTATGCAATTATTTACCATCGGCGTTAACCACACCACTGCGCCTATTTCTATCCGCGAAAACGTGGCGTTTACAGATGCCAATTTGCGCCATGCGCTAAGTGATTTAACCGCACGAAATGCGGCTGAAGCGGCTATTTTGTCTACATGTAATCGCACTGAAATCTATGTTCAATCAGCTAATGCTGAACCTATTGTGCATTGGCTGGCCAATTATCATAGACTCGATATCGGTAAAGTGCAGCCTTACACCTACACGCTCAGCAATCAAGAAGCCGTCAAACATGCGTTCCGTGTGGCTTCTGGGCTCGACAGCATGGTGCTAGGCGAACCGCAAATTTTAGGGCAGTTCAAACAATCAGTCAAAATAGCGCAAGACGCTGGCACGCTGGGCACCTTGCTACATAAGCTTTTTCAACGCACTTTTGAAGTCGCCAAAGAAGTACGCACCAATACGGATATTGGTGGCAGCTCAATTTCGATGGCCGCTGCCGCGGTGAAATTGGCGCAACGTATTTTTGGTGACATAAACGGGCAGAACGTCTTGTTTATTGGCGCAGGCGAGATGATAGAACTTTGTGCCGACCATTTTGCCGCGCAAAAACCAAAAAGCATGACAGTTGCAAACCGTACGCTTGAGCGCGGCACTGACTTAGCCGAAAAAATTGGCGGTCAAGCCATATTGCTGAATGACTTACCCAGTCGCCTTGCTGAGTTCGATATCGTCATCACCAGCACCGCCAGCCAATTACCGATTGTCGGCCTTGGCATGGTGGAACGCGCGATTAAAGCGCGCCGGCATCGGCCGATTTTTATGGTAGATTTGGCCGTACCGCGAGATATAGAGCCAGAAGTAGCGCATTTAGATGACGTATTTTTATACACAGTAGATGACCTTGCGCAAGTGGTTAACGATGGTATGGAAAACCGCCAAGCGGCCGCGCTGGATGCCGAGATGATTGTAAGCTCTCGTGTAGATACTTTTATGCAATGGCTCAAAAAGCGCGATTCCATACCTACGATTAAGGCTTTGCGTGACCAAGCAGAAGCCATGCGCCAAAGCGAATTAGAAAAAGCACTTAAACTCATACAAAAAGGTGAAAGCCCTGAAAAAGCGCTAGAAGCCTTAAGTAATGCACTGACCAATAAGTTTTTACACGCCCCCAGCCACGCGCTCAACCAAGCACACGGCGATGAACACGCAAAACTCGAAAATATATTAAAACAGCTTTATCAAATAAAAAACTAAGCATACAAATGAAACCCAGCATGATGACCAAACTCGCTAATTTGAGCGAGCGCCTAGAAGAAATTAACCGCCTGATGAGCAGCGAGGGCGTG
>JANNFN010000133.1:0-52743 GCA_031379885.1 Methylotenera sp. | reverse complement strand
GGTTGCATCCGCAATTAACCGCGGAGCCTCAGCATCACCCACTAAGTACATACCCTTAATATCGTTTTTAGCCCATTCTGATTCACGTGCTTTAAGCTCATTCCACAATTTATTTTCTGAATGGCGGCCAGTAACGAGAATTAATGAATCAAACTCTAACCAGCGATGTGTTTTATTGGCATCACGCGGAGAAACACCAGGACCTCGATAGCTACGTTTTGAGCCATCACCCCAAATATTGTAGATTTCAAGACGGCCTTTCTCAATTTTAGAGCAGAAATGATCGCCGAGTTCTTCTACATGCAGCTCGTGCAAACGGCGCATCATGTTTGGATACTCAAGTGTAAAGTGCATATAGTTTGCCAAATGCACACCAGAAACCACCGTCACTTCGTGGCCGGCCGTAGCTAATTTTTCAGCCAAACTTGGCGCCATAAAATAGGTATCTGCATTCAGAATCACCACGCGTTTACCAATTTTCTTCTTACCCGCAAACACTTGCTCTGGCGTAAGTTGGTCAGGTTGTGAAGCATCAGCACCGGGAATTGCCTCATGCGTTAAGCAATTGTTACCGTCAGTATTCCATGTTGAGCCAGTTGCGATAATGACTTTATCCGCGCCGTATTCCAACACTTGGTCTGCTGTCATGGCTTTTTGGCCTAATGCAACCTGACTTTCTTTGTTCTTTTTCACCAGTTTATTAATCTGAGTTTCACGATAGTCACGGTGGTAGCTCCACTCACCTAATCCAGGCAATGTTGATACGGTATTTAAATGGCCACCAATTTTTTCCGCTGAATCATACAAGTGAACAGTGTAGCCACTTTCCATTAATACGCGTGCCGCTTCAGAACCTGAAGGGCCGGCGCCAACGACCAAGACTGAATCTTTTGACTTAGTTTGAGGAAACTTCTCAGGATGCCAGCCACGACGATACTCTTCACCAGCCGTTGCATTTTGCGTACAAATCATTGGTGGGCCACCAATTTCCCAGCGTGAAATACACACGTTGCAGCCAATGCAAACACGTATATCATCATATCGACCTTGCTCAATTTTCATTGGCAAGAATGGGTCAGAAATTGAGGGGCGCGCGCAACCAATAATGTCGGCATAGCCTTTCGTTACAATTTCAGTCATTTTTTCTGGGTCAACAAACCTGCCGACACCCAATACTGGTTTTTTAGAAACCTGTTTTACAAATTTAGTCCAAGGCACTTGATGGCCTTGTTGATTGAAGCGCGACGGTCCAGCATCTTCACCCCACTCAGCAATATCTCCAATATCCACATCCCATAAATCAACTAATGGATCTGCCAGCTCAACAAACTTGATACCATCCACTTCTACTTCAATTTGGCTTGGGCCATAAATAGTGTCAACAGCAAAGCGCGTAGCAATCGCACACTCTGAACCCACCGCATGCTTTACTTTTTCTAGCGTTTCCAACCAAAAGCGTGCACGATTCGCTAATGAGCCACCATATTTGTCAGTGCGCTTGTTATAGTAAGGGTTGAGAAACTGCAAAGGTAGATAAGAGTGCGCACCGTATACATACACAATATCAAACCCAGCATCACGTGAGCGTTTAGCTGCATCTACATAATATTGCTGCACTTGTGCAATGTCGCTTAAATCCATCTCTTTACAATAGGTGAGCGTTTCAAATTCAGAAGCGTATTGACTAGGACCACGTGGCGTAGCACGAGATTCCATATTGGGTGCATGAGCACCACCATACCAAAGCTCAACGCCAGCTAAAGCGCCGTATTTGTGTACCTCATCAGTCATAGCTTTAAGGTTGCGCACATCGCCTTCATCCCAAATGCGAGCAGATAAACGGTGCGTGTCATCCGATTCTGGGCTGATAGAACAATATTCAGTGTTCATCGCAGCCCAGCCACCTTCGGCCTTCATAGAACGATGGGCAGCTTGGAAACCTGGTTTATCAGAACCTGCGCCAATGCAATGTGGCACTTGGTAAAAACGGTTGCGTAAGGTTTTGGGGCCTATTTGAATGGGTTCAAATAAAATGTCATGTTTTGGGTCGCGCGCCATATTACTCTCCGGTGGTTATTTTGGAATTTCTATGTGTCATATACTCGCTTTATTACCGATAAAAAACAATAATCCACATGGGTTACTACTTTGGTATTAGTTAATCAATGTAAGATAATATCCAGCATCGAATTAACAATAAAAAATGGGCAAGGTATTCAATCCTTGCCCATCTACTTTCTTAGAAGCAGTATCTAAAGTTTTACAAGCTGTGCATATACCAAACCAGCGCCACGCCTGCAGCTAAAGCCACATAAGGCAACACGCCAGCTTTCTTAGAGGTATCCGCGTCATCCCCAGAAATGTACAAGTCTTCAAGCATTTGCTTAGGGAAGCTACCCTTATCTTGAACATAATGGCGATAAATAAATACAGGAATGATCAACGATGCAAACACCAGTCCAGTTTTTAATGTCCCTGCACCCCAAATGTCTGCACCCATACCCATAATGCCTAAGTTAACAAACCCAAGAATGCCACCCAAAGCTAATATAATGGTTGGTGCTTTATATGGACGTTCCCAATTTCCACGATCCATACGGTGTATCCAACCAGAATTCAAGTTAAGGAAGTTGAAAATAATATAACCAATATTTGAAGCTGCAAGTACGAACACATAATCTGACATCAGCAGCAAAATGAGATTAAAGCAGAGATCTGTCCACATAGCCCTTGTAGGCGCGCCATGACTGTTGACATGAGATAAGTATCTTGGCAACCAACCATCAACAGAAGCTTGATAAAGGGTGCGTGAAGAGCCCGCCATTGAAGTCATAATTGATAGCAATAAGGCAAGTACCATCATAATAATCAACAGATTAGCAACAACTGCTCCACCACCAACCATGCCAGAAAGTGCTGCTCCTACTCCCATGCCGCTATAAATTGAGGGCTCTAACATACCATCATATACAGCTGGCGTAGTTACTGCGCCGGCAGCATCTACCACTGCCGGTGTTACCATATGACCTAAACCTAAATGACCTTGAAAGGCGATAGGTACTAGCGTAAACACCGCAATACATAGCAAACCAGAATAAAAAATAGCTTTAAAAGTATCTGTTTTAGGATTTTTGAACTCACGCGTATAACAAACTGCCGTTTCAAAACCATACGTGGACCAAGCTGCAATGAAAAGTCCGCCTGCCATTAACTTCCAAGCTTCTATATCCCATACACCATCAATCACATTACCCGCTGCATCATGAGCCAATGGTGCAAGTGGGAAAAAATTAGCTGATGGTGCATCACCAGTTAATATTGGCACGATACCAATTAGCATTAATGGTACCAATGCAACTATACCCAAAATCATTGTCGCCTTAGCTGAGCGTAAAATACCGCCATGCTGAACTGCGAAAACAGATAGTAAAAGAGCGGCTCCCAAAACAAAGGTAGCATTAATACGCAAAACCAAACCGTCTTTTATGCTGCCTAAATCCATTAAGGTAATTTGCCAAGTATTGATAGCTGCATCTGGCGCAAATAATGCGCTCAGCAAGTAGCCAGCTGCTAATCCCGAACCAATGGCCAGTACGGGTGACCAAGCAAACCAGTTACACCATACTGAAACAGGAGCTACAAACTTACTATATTTCACCCATGCAACAGCACCGTAAATTGATGCGCCGCCAGATTTATGTGGAAACAAACCCGCAATCTCAGCGTAAGTAAAAGCTTGTATAAAACCAAACGCAATAGAAATGGCCCAAATCATCCAAGCTGGCTTACCTACAGTAGCTGCAATGGCACCGATTGAAAACAAAACAAGTGCAGGCACACCGCTTGCCACCCAAAATGCCCCTTGCCAACCAATCTTTCTTTGCAGCGTTTCAGTTGCATGCCCAGCTTCAGAAGCTGATATCGTATTTGCGCTCAATTTAAGTCCCCTTTTTTTAAAATTTCAAAACCTACTCAGTTGCTACCTTAAGTACGGTTCATTACATAAATATTTAAGTATCTTTACTAGTAACCGAGTTTAATTATGTGAAGTAATACTAGTTAATACAGTTTCCACAACGGTTACAATTTGATGACAACCATTAATTAAACACAATTCTCACAATAGATTACTACTTAAGGGGTAGTTGATAATTTGATATTCTTTGACGATTTTTAGTCACCAAAAAACTAGCTACTTCTTTTAGATTACACCTTCAAGATAATTTTAATCAGCGGCCTACCATTTATACTACGCTGATATATCCTGAGTAGGCATAAAACTATCAATATATCATCGATATTTTAGCGGAGACCGCCAATAAGATGCATCAACACTCGAACAACTCACACCAATCTTTATATGACCTAATTGGTGGAGAAGAAGGCATTCTAAAATTGGTCAACGTGTTCTATGACATTGTTGAAACCAACCCAGAAGGACATAAACTACATCTACTTCACCTACGCGGCAACGGTATAGCCCATTCACGTGTTGAGCAATTTAATTTTCTTTCAGGATTTCTTGGTGGGCCAAAGCTCTATGTAGAAAAACATGGGCATTCCAACGTGAGAAGCATGCATGAGCATGTAGAAATAAACAGCGAAGCAAAAGAGATCTGGCTGAAATGTATGTCAATGGCAATTGACAATATCGGGATAGCACCCACTATCAAGGACAAACTGATGAGCAACTTTACGGCTATTGCTGAGCGACTAGTTAATCGTAACGATTAACGATTTTTAGTAGATTATATGCTAAACAATGTCCCAGCAAGTTCCTTACTAAAGATTGCACTGCATAAACATTATGCACGTAACCAGCGCTGGGGGTTTATGTGGGCGTTATGGACAGCCATACTTTGGGGAGCTTGGTATGTTCCAGGCACGGCACTATGGTTTGAGCGGCCTTATGTCGACATTTCTGTGAATGAACAGTCTTTAAGGTTAGCCGCTACCGCAGTAATGACATGGATACACGCAATAGCGGTTTTTTTATTCTTATTGATTTGGAACATGGCGCTAGGTAAGGTCAAGGATTATGGCCGAACTATGCTAAGTTTTAACAAAATTTCCAAATGGTATGCTCTGGCTTCGCTTTGTGGCGGCCCTTTAGCTATCTTTGGCTCTTACATGGCAATGGGGTTTATTGGACCTGTGTTTGCAGCCATCTCATCATTATTCTACCCCGTCGTAGGTGCAATTATCGCAAGGCTTTGGTACAAAGAAAAAATTTCTAAGCGCACTGCTATTGGCATGTGCATCATTATTTTCGGTGGCATGGTGATTTATGGCCCTAGTATATTTGGTGAGACGGGTGCGAGCAACCCCAATGCATGGCTAGGCTATCTAGGTGGCATTATGTCAGCAATTGGCTGGGGTTCAGAAGGTGCTGTTGCGGGTCGCGCAATGGACGTTTCTGACCCAGATGTCGGCATCCATTGTCGATTTTCATTTGAGGTAGTGTTTTGGGGTATGTTTATATTGCCCGCTCTCGCTATATTTACGGACTTACCCATCAAAAACTTAATTGTAGAAACAGTAACGCATAGCAAAGCCATGCTATGGATTATATTGGCCGCCGCCTGTCATGCCTATTGCTATACCGCTATGTATAAGAGCTTGATTTTGATAGGCGTTGGTCGCGGAGAGGCAATCGGTAATTTATATGCGGTCTTTGCACTTATTTTCATCGCAGCTTTTACGTTGCAACTGCCTCAATGGTATTTCATTGTGGGTTTATTTCTGACGGTATTAGGTAGTTTTGTGATGTTCAGCGAGCCTGCTGAATCAGTTGCAGAACTGCGTGACAACAGCGATGCGAAAGTATACTAGTAAGGTATATTCATGAAACTGCATCACAAAGGATTTCTATTGGTTTCCATTTCAAAATCTAGAGGAGTTTGGGATCAACAACTCATAGAAAAAGTGTTCACTGAGTACAATGAGTCAGGCGACTTCAGAGAAAAGACCATACGAATTGCTTTAGATGAATTAGCTGCAGCAGGGTTGATAAAGTGTACTGAAAATAAACTAGAAACAATTAACGGTAAGGCGAAGTTGTTATTTAAATACCAAATTTCTGATTTTGGAATATCTAGAATGGTAGATACTGGACTGCTTCCACCTTAATAAAGGAACAACAATGAGTGAATTTTGGGGTTATGCAGGTGCTGATACTTTGGCAATATTGGTAATTGGCGGAGTGAGTTTCATCTGTTTGATATGCGCCAGAGTGTTTGTCTCTAAATATGGAGAATAGCATGTCTAGTTTCAAAATACTCTGTTCATGCAGACTGCTTTAAACTACTACAGCCTCAAAAAAGAAACTAATGCTTCGGATTACTTTCAAGCGCAAACACTAATAGTTTAAATACACTATTAGGGATAAGATTGTAAATGACAAAAAGTTGAACATCGACACTAGCTCCGGTTTTACGTTTAAAACCTCCACGTAGAGCAAAACTAGCCTCCTTTCCAACTTGAACATTGCTTATTCTCATCTGGAATTCTTTACTTAGGTTTTCTTCAAGAAGATTTTCAAACTTCACATTTGATAGTTCATCAATACTAATTTTAACCAATTCTGCAAATTTGGCATTTCCAAGTAATAGTCCATCACTTGTTTTACAATATGCGATACCAATCAGTGACTGCTCAAGTATAAAATTCCATTTACTCTCTTTTACTCTTAACAACGTTTCAGCCTGCTTTAGTGTAGTGATATCTTGATTGACTTCAATGGCACCAATAATCAAATTTTCATGGTCAAATAATGGGATAGCAGACATGATTATTGTTCGTTTCTCACCATCAAATGCTTCAATATTGACAGTCTCTCCAAGACTAACTTCACCATATTTTATGGCTCGCGCCAGTGTCCAGCCTTCATTCCCTATCTCTTTTCCTGTGTCTTCCCACCATCCTTTATAATCCCCATAGTGCTCAAGGCCTACAAATTTTGCACCGCCCCAGATGCGCTCTGCCTCTGGGTTTGCCATCGCAATTTTTCCATTCTGGCCTGCAATCCAAAGGCCGACCGGTATGGTTTCTATAACCTTGCGCATTATGTATTCACTTTTTTCCATAGCACTCTGCAGTTGCTTCCGCTGCGTAATATCGATACTGACACCTATAATTTTAATAGGTCTATGTTGCGCGTCGTATAACAGTTTCCCACGTGTGGCAAACCAACGATCTTCCTCACTATCTGGCTGAGGCAAATTAAAGTCCCATTCTTGTAATAATGCACTCTCGCTGAATTTTTCAATTAAAGCATCTAGACTAAGCGCCTCAAAAGGTAATAAACTTGAGCGTATTTTGTCACTCGATAAGCCAAAGATTAGTTCAGAATTAGGCGAGCTTCTAAGCTCATTGGTTAGCACATTCCACTCCCAAGTAGCAATGCGCGCCATATCTTGGGCTATACTCATACGCGCTTCACTCTCCACAATCTTGGAAAGATACTCACGGCGTTCCTCAGCTACACTTTCGCTATTGTTAACGCTTTCCTTCAGCTCTTCAATAGCCTCATCACCATATCGCAACCATATCCAGTTAACTTCAAGAAAATTAGCCAAAGCACGTAAATTTTCATAATCAATCTCTCCTCCGCGTGTCCAGCGATGAACCGATGGCGCTGAGATACTAATTGCTTGTGCGACTTCAGCCATAGTTAAATTTTTTTGAGCAAGAAGTGTTTTTAAGCGAATAGGAAATGTAATTTTTGTCATTAGATATTAATTCTGAATATGTTTAGGTAGCGCAAACTATTAGCTTATTAAATTTTAGCAATTATTAATCATATCTTATCACGCACATCCAGATGCAACTTCCACTTTAAATATTACTCAATAAGTAATTTATTACTTGACAAGTAATAAATTAGCGATTATAAACACAGAAGATTCATTTGATTAAAAAAAGTTTAATTTAAATATATAAATTTCATTAATTAAATGCGTTGGTGAAGTAAGTGCTTTGAGATGTTTGAATTAATGCCAATTAATAAGAAGTTTCTCAAAGAAAATTTTAATGATTTACTTTTTAAGGGGAAGAAATGAATAATTTGAAAATAGGAATACTGGTTGCTTTGATTGCAGCTGGCTTTAGTGTTTCTGCGGTGTATGCAGATGCTGCTGCGCCAGTGGTTGTTGCAACACCTACAATGCAGCATATCGCAGGAGCGCAGAAATTGAAACTGCCTTCAATGGACGTTAAGGATACGAATGCTTTTTTGAAAGACTTGGTTGGAAATACTAACAAAGATATGCCATTCACATGTGGTCTTTTTAGAATGGAAGCAGGAAAGTCACTCACATACACCTACGATTATGATGAAGCAAAGATCATTCTAGAAGGCACTATGACAGTAACTGATGGCACTACGACGGCTAAAGTTGTGCCTGGAGATGTGTTGTATTTCCCAAAAGGAGCAACAATTACATTCTCTTCTCAAAGTAAAGGGCTTGGATTTATTTGCGGTAATCGTGTATTTGGCGGTGCATAAGTTCATGCTTATGATTTAAATTTTTGCACAAACCAACACGCTAGCTAGTTTTGTGCAAAGACCATCACTTTAGTGATGTTAATTTACATTTAATATTTTTTGGTTGTACATTTATTAAGGAGTTTAAATAATGAATACTTTTACAAAAAAAGGTTCCATTGCAGCCTTGGTCGCACTCTCATTAGTGTCTGTGAGTGGTTTTGCTGCTGACCCAGTCCTTTCAGGATTAAATTCAGATCCATTTTTCTATACATCTGACCAGACCATTCCTGCAAATCAAGAAGCAATGATGGGTGCTACAGGTCGCCCAGCTACAACTCATTCAAGAATACCTCACCTTCCAGCTTATATGGGCTTTATGAACACAAATTACACCTATCGCTTTGTAACTGTTGCAGAGCAAGTGATGACAATGATAGGCGAAGGAAAGCATGGTTTATGGCGTATGCAGGAGGCAGGCACGGTTAGAGAGTATTTGAAGACTGGACAAACTGGCTTAGCTCAAAATGCAGATCTTAATGATCCAGCGAATCTTGCAGTAATTCAAAATAGTTATAGTAATTATGAACGCCCAGAAAGTTGGGGCTTTTATAGATATCCTGACGATAAAGTGACGGGTGGTAAATTAAATTATATTGACCTTCCAATTACACATGCAAAATATGCAGGTAAATACGCAAATCATAAAGCTATAGACCTACCCAGCTTTTATTGCACTATGTCAGAAAACGATTATCCCCATGCAGCTGAAGCTATGACCTATGCATTTGCTCAGCCTGGTGCAAATGTAGTAGGTACTTTAGGTAAAAGTGCTGGTCTCGATATAAAAGAAAACTATACCAACGTCTTAAGACTGACTCATCTGCCTGATGCAAGGTCATGGGTAAATATTGGCAAAAATGGACTTGATAAATCTTATACTAATTGGCAATCAGTTGACACTAAAAAAACAAATGCAGAATATTATTTAGTGGAGAGGCCATTCTTTAATCACCCATATCTTTTTGTCCTTGCTGTATATGACAACAAAAACAATAAAGATTTTAGGTACGTCCGGCCTTATGGTGAGTATTACGATTCATTAAAGAATAAGTCTGCTTTAAAAACTAATTTAACACAACAACCAAGATTTAATATTGTAAAAAGAGATAGTAACAATGTAAGCACTGATGAATCTGAACTTAAAAAAGTAGTAGGTTTGCCAGTTTATGGCGTACATCATCCAGATAGAGCTTCATTTGGTGGTGGTGGAGCTTGTCCTCTAAAGGGTGGAGACTGGGCAAACTATCCAAATACTGCGGGTGGATCAGCTTGGCCAACTCAGTATGAGGAAGTAACGCCATTATGTGACGGGGTACTAGTAGATATTAAGTTTACCGCCAACCTTGATGGTCAAAGTTGGAATGACCCTGGTAAATATCTTGCTAATGCTGCAAGAAACAGTACAACTGTTACTTATCATATGCAACCTGGTCATTATGGCGTATTCACAGACCCATACAATGTCAATCGTGGCGCAACAAATCCCGATAGCATTGACGTTCCAGAATTGCTAGATATCCATTTCCCAAGTATTCGCCCTGCTGTTACCTATATACCTTCACCGCCTTTGGGAACAATATATGCTAATAACAGCGCTTCTAAAAAGTCAACATTAGCATCAAAAAGCAAATTAGAAACCTTCACTTATGTGGCTCTGCCTCCTACACCACTTAAGTCTGCTAGCAATTTCAGCGGCAAGGGTAACGCGTTTGTAGCGGATAGTGGTATGTCGCCTGTAGGGACATCTTGTAAACCAATGATGAATTAGAAAGTAGGAATTTAAATGGCCTGATAATTTCAGGCCATTTATCTTTATATAACTAGAAAATAAGTTTTATTTAACTGTCATATAAAAATTAAATATTAGGGTGAACTAAGGAAATGACTTCTACTGTAATTGTGATAGATGACCATACATTATTTCGCAGATGTGTCACACAAACAATCACTAAGGATGCGGATTTTTTAGTAATTGGTGAGGCGGTTACCGGATCTGACGGTGTATTACTTGTTAAGAATTTACAACCAGATCTCGTATTGATTGATACTAATGCCAAAGGACTAAGTGGTTTACAAACTTTGGTTAATATAAAGCAAATGGATATAGCACCACGTTGTATCGTATTAACTGCTTCTGATAATGGCGATTGTTTACTTGAGGCTTTTAGTGCAGGGGCTGACGGTTACCTGCTAAAAGATATAGAGCCAGAAGAACTTTGTAATCACTTAAGAAAAGCAATGTCTGGCACCATGGTTTTAGCTGAAAGCCTAACTAATATACTTAAAAATGCATACCTACATCCAACACTCAGCATGACTGATAGTGCAACATCACTAACAGAACGTGAAAAACAGATACTTGAATGTTTAACTTATGGGCTTAATAACAAAAAAATAGCACTTGAGCTGGGCATCTGCGAAACTACCGTAAAGGCTCATATTAAAAATTTACTCGCTAAACTGGGTTTAACTAGCCGCCTTCAAGCAGCCGTTTGGGGCATAAAAAAGAATTGTTCATTTTCAATGCCTACCCTAGACCAAACCAAGTCTAATTAGGTTAACTTATTGGCCTACATTCCATATATGTGTACGCGTGTGCCAATTGCCATCTGAGCCTTGCTCTAGCAAGCTAGTAGTGATGCCGCCAAATGATGGCGTTTCACCGTTGGCTTCTGCGCCTTGTGCATTCCATCTAGCAACCTGATAAATCATTTTATCTGTACCGCCCACTTCGATAATCTCCAATGTGTGATTGTGAACGCCACCATCAACAAAGCCTTTAAATAGACTTTCGATTTCTGCACGACCTACTAGCATCTTTCCATTTCCTGGAGAGAGTGTGGCATTTTCTGCGTAAAGAGCGGCTAGGCCTTTAACATTACCACTATTGAGTAACTTATTCCATTCAGCATTAGCTGCTTCAATTATAGATTTGTTATTCATTTGTATCTCCTTAAGGTTTAAAAATTTTAAATAATACCGTTTAATTTTCGATTGATTAGGCAGCTAACTATATGGCCAAAAAAATTTAATCGAATACTTTGCTTTGCTCTTTCAATAGTAATAGCTGCTTTAGCAAATCTTCTCTCTGTTGTACTGGAATAGCGTTCATCATCTTTTTGACTCGTGGATAGTAATCAGGCATTACTTCATCCAGTTTGTCTTGCCCTGCTGCAGTAAGCCGGATTGAGTAGCTTCTGCGGTCAATGTTATCTTCCTGACGAACAACTAAGCCATCTCGTAACAAGCCATTAATTAGCCCACTCATCGTGGCTCTACTTACTCCAGCCTTCTCTGCAAGCTCAGACGGAGTAGAAGTCAGATCATCTTCACGCATTAGCAAAATAAGCACCCACCATCTACCTTGCAGCAATCCATGCGTGGCAAGAAAACGATCCAAAGATTCAGTAAGCTCAGTACCGATACGAAGAATGTTCAAAAAGTGAGTCACCGAGCATGAGTCCACACCTACATATCTTTCGGCAAATTTTCTCAGGACTTTTGCGTCCGGAAGGTCTTTTAATTGAAGCATGCAATCATTATAGTTAGCTAGCTAACTACCGTCAATGGCTACTAGATATACTTCTGCTGCGTGCCAGTAGTAGTACTAATAATATTTGCATGGCTATTTTTGGACGCTAGCACTGATTATTAACGCTCCCATTAGAAAACTGAAATTCAACAATCAAGTAAACAGGGTACCTTAAAAGGCAATAAATCAACGCAATTGAAACTCAGCAAATGCCTTTTTCAAATTTCAAATACACAAAAATTTACGAAGATCCAAAAAATTTACATCCAATAATAACATTTAAGCGATTCAGAACTACTTACAAGGACAACTAGCGTAAAGCTTACAGAATGACGAGTGAAGTTCTACGAGCAAAAGAAAATTAAGATGCACCAACAAACTCTACAACTTCTAATCCAAAACCCGTCATACTTGGTATCTTGCGTGATTCGCTCATGAGGCGCATTTTTACCACGCCCAAATCTCTTAATATCTGTGCACCAATGCCATAGTATTTAAGCGTATGCTTATTACTCACTGGCAAATCTGCTGATTTAATTGACTGAATAAGATCTTCACCTGTTTCATCACGTCTGAGCATCACAATGACACCAGATTCCGCTTCGCCTATTGTTTGCATAGCTTGCGGCAAGCTCCAGCTGTGGCTCTTACTAGTAGTGTCCAGCAGGTCAAAAACTGATAGTGGCTCATGCACACGAACTAGCACACTTTTATTTGCAACTACTTCACCTTTTACTAAAGCAAGATGCGTTTCTTTGGAAATTGAATCATAAAATGCGATCAAACTAAATTGACCAAAAGCGGTTTCAATCACTCTCTCAGCAACACGAACCACTAGTCGCTCTGTTTGGCTTCGATATTTAATTAGGTCGGCAATAGTGCCTACTTTAAGACTATGTTCTGCAGCAAATACCAACAAATCAGGCAAGCGTGCCATTTCACCATTATCTTTGAGAATTTCACAAATAACCGCTGCTGGTTCAAGGCCAGCCAGCGTAGCAATATCGCAACCTGCCTCGGTATGTCCAGCTCTTACCAACACACCACCTTTTTGCGCAATTAACGGAAACACATGCCCAGGGCTAACAATATCCATAGGGCGGGCATTAGCACCAGCTGCAATCTGAATAGTATGCGCCCTGTCTGTCGCTGAAATACCTGTGGCAATGCCTTTCGCAGCATCAATTGATACTGTGAAATTAGTACCCATTTTTGTACCGTTATTCGTCGCCATGGGCTCTAGATTAAGATGTTTCCCACGCTCTTCACTAAGCGTCAGACAAATTAAGCCTCGCCCATGTTTGGCCATAAAGTTGATGTCTGATGGTGTGGCGAATTGTGCGGCCATGACTAGATCACCTTCGTTTTCGCGGTCTTCATCATCTAGCAACACCACCATACGGCCCTGTTTTAAGTCCTCTATTATCTCTACGATCGTGCAAATAGAGACTGAATTAATTGACTGTAAATCCAATGCTGCTATTGGTTCCGCTTGCGCTAGCAGCTCTAAACTAACATTGTTTTTCATGATTTATTCGCTAGAGATGCAGGCATACGCCGAATGATTATGTATGGACTCAAAATTTTCACATTCAACAATGTATGACTCAATCCGAGGCTCATTATTTAACGCAGTTGCGATATCTCGCACCATATCTTCTACAAACTTTGGATTATCGTAGGCAAGCTCAGTGACGTATTTTTCGTCAGGTCGCTTTAGCAATCCATAGAGCTCTGATGAAGCTTGTTTTTCTACCATCACAATGATGTCCTCTATCCACATGAACTCACTAAGCTTCGCTGTCACAGTCACGTGAGAGCGCTGATTATGCGCGCCATAAGCAGAAATCTTCTTAGAACATGGGCAAAGACTGGTAACCGGAATTAGCACTTTAACTTTAACATCATGATGGCCATTTTTTATTTCACCAATAAAGGTGACTTCATAATCTAGCAGACTTTTAACACCAGAAACTGGCGCGGATTTATTGATGAAATACGGAAAAGTCATTTCAATATAACCAGAATGCGCTTCAAGCCGATTTGCCATTTCATTCAAAATCAATTGAAAATTCTCAACTGAAATTTCACGCTCATTAGCATTTAGAATCTCTACAAATCTAGACATATGCGTGCCTTTAAAGTGGTGCGGCAAATGCACATACATATTAAACATGGCGACAGTATGCTGAACGCCGCCCGTTTTTTCTTTGACCTTTATGGGATGGCGTATTGCCCTAATGCCCACCTTATCTATGGAAAGCAGACGAATGTCAGCCGAGTTCTGCACATCTTCAATTGAGAAGTCTATTGGTAAATTCACATTTATAAACCTTCTTAAAACTACTCTACAAAAAATGGGGAGGGTAATTGAGTCAGCAAAGCCTAATCAATTACCCTCCCATTTAAATATTTCAAGCAATACAAAGGGAGATTGGAGATTAAGTATGATTTTAGGTTAAGCCATAAAACCATACTAGATAGAATAATGCCATTTCTAATCTGCTCGAACAATTCTCTTTAAGTCTTACTCCAAAAGAGGTAATTGACAGCTATTCAATGGTTGTTCTTTTAAAGCATCCAATTCGCACCTTATAAAACTCTTAATTTTATAGAGGAACGCGTTGCCCACAGAAAAAGCCAACAGCGTAATCAGGCGTCTCAAATGTAATGCGGCTACCTGAAGGGAAATAAAAAACATCGCCGACTGTTGCTGTTACTTTTTGGCCCGTTTCATCCGAAATTATAAATGTTCCATCTACAATACATTTCATTTCTTCATAATCATAGTCATACACGAGTTTGTTGCCTTTTTCTAAGCGAAAAAAGCCAGCACAAATTCTTTTATCTGCATCGGCAGAAATGAATGTATCACCCAACCAAGCAGCTACGCCAGGTACATTCATCGAAGGTTGTTGATCTTTAATAGCCTGCTTCTTATATTTAAACGCTTTTGTTGTCATTGCATATCTCCTTTTAAAATGACTTTGAAAGTAGCCATTTAACCTCGACACCCCAACTTTCACAATTACACCTAAGGTGTACTCTTTAAGAAGGATATATTATGGACATCACGCACTGCAGTAGAAATATCAAAGTGCTGGCATTATTTTTATTTTAAGACTCAAATCTGGTTACCATCACTTCAACTCCATGCACAGCACTACTCTCGCCCATATCTGTTTTTATCCCAGGATTTAATACATTGATGTTAATGCCCTGAGACTCTTCTTTTGGCCAGCGCCCTTTAGATACAAGCACTACGCCACGTTGAAGCGTGTTAACCGTTGTTACGACTAATTTTAGTTGCCCTGTAGCATTTGATACTAATACGCCGTCTCCCATCTTCAAGGAACGTTCTGCGGCATCTTCTGGATGCATCAATATAGTTGCCTCTGCAGCATGACCCTGAATCTTTGAAACGTTACCAAAGCTACTATTCAGTGCCCATGATGTAGCTGGAGACAATAACCGCAAATAACCATCTTTTGGTTTTTGATCAGCGACAGGCAATGGAATTCGCGAGTGACCATCGGCTTCCGCAGCGCTTGATGCAAGTTCTATTTTGCCTGATGGGGTAGCAAACACAAGGTCGCCAAACTGGATGCGTGGTTCTTTTGGCACAGGAATTGTACCTTTAGCTACAAGTGAACTAAAACTCTCACCTAAATCTGCATATCTCATCAGCTTATCGAGAATCACCTCGTCGCGTTCATATAACTCTGGCTCTGAATATCCCATTGCATGTGCAAGACGCCTAAATATCTCTTGATTTGGCAATGACTGCCCTATTGGTTCAGCCACTTTCGCTTGTGCTGAAAGAGTTAAATGAAAATACCCCGCAATCAAATCATCAAATTCTAGAAAGCTGGCTGCTGGCAATATAAAGTCAGCATAATCGGTTGTGTCTGTTGGAAACAAATCTAATACCACTGTAAAAAGATCTTCACGCGCCAACGCTTTTCTTAAACGAGTTTGTTCAGGATTTGATGCTGCAATATTGATATTCCAAGCAAATAAGGCTCGGCTCTTATTGGCATCTTCAAGATTAGCTGCAAGGTCCATATGACTTATTTTTGGTGTTGTACCACTAGATAAATGAGGTGCTGCCAAATAACTGTCGTCAATATGGCGCTGCGACAAATCCCAATTCAAATAAAGAAATCCCGCACCAAGCTTTGCTAAATTACCTGTTAGTGCTGGCAATAATGCACACGCCCGCATGACGTTCCCACCGCTGGGTTGTCGCTGTAGTGCTTGACCCATCCATAATAATGAAGGTCCTTTAGCATAAATTAAAGCAACCTCTTCAATCAGCGCTGCTGGCACGCCAGTCATTGCTTCACCCCAAGCTGGCGTGCAATCTTTCAGAACTGGCTCAATTTCCTCCCAACCGACTGTATTAGCCTTTACAAAATCGTGCGCGATTAACCCTGCACGATGAATAATATTTAACATGGTATAAGCCAGAGCTGCATCGCTACCAGGGAATAGCTGCAAGTGAATATCTGCAGCCTCAGCTGTCTCAGTTCGAACAGGGTCTATAACGATTATTTTAGCTTTTGCTTCACCAAGCCAATGTTGATTAACATGAGGAGCTGAGGCCGAAGGGTTGCATCCCCAAACAACGATACATTTCGCCGAATCAACCATACGCGGGTCAAACCCATACAAAGAATTACCGTATACATAATTAAGTGCAACGTGGCCAGCCATATTGCAGATAGTGTCTGGGTTAACTTCTGTTGCACCAAGTTTGTTAAAAAATCGCATCGGAAACATAAAAGCTAACAAGGAAATAGTGCCTGTGTAATGCGCATTAATAATGGCTTGGGGTCCTTTTGTACTAATAATGCTTTTAAGTTTGGCGGCAATTTCTGTAAATGCCACATCCCAAGAAACAGGTTCAAATTTACCCTCGCCTTTAGCACCAACCCTTCGCAAAGGCTGTGTTAACCTTGCTTTAGGGCTAATCCATTCATGGTTATAGGCAATTGAGCATTTCTTGCATAGCTTGCCACGACTTACCTCATGATTGGGATTGCCACGCACTTGAACAATCTCACCATTGGATTTGGTAACAATAATACCGCAGGTATCGTAACAGTCGCGAGGACAGGCGGTTAGTATTGTAATATCGTTAGTGAGATTAGATTTCATTGCTTATCTTCCCCAGCACACATTCAGAAATTAACATTGAATCGCCCCTGATGACTTAGAAACATTTTAAGCCTCAGAATTACGCTTAAAAGGTGCAATCAATTATTTGATTTTAAAACGTTCCCAGCGATATTTGGCCCAATAATAAGCGTCTAATATAGAGAGCGCGTAAATAAAAATGCCGCCCGCAAGCTTACCTACCATTGAGATATGTGGTTGCGCCAGGTTAAACGTAATCATGCCGAGTATGACCATAAAACAAATCATCACCAAGCCTTTAACTGGTGTATTGTTGATGACTTGCCCCATGCCAGGCAATAAAATAGCGGTGAGCAACACCCACATTGGCGCTAGTGGTGCTTTAATATTTTCTGACTTTTCAGTATTATTCATTCTGTATTTTCTATTGTTTGGCGAATTTCAATCGCTTGTTTAATTAAGGCTTCTACAATCGCTTTGTCAACAGGTGCGTCGTCATAAACCGCATTACGCATAATTAAGTATTCGCCACGGTCGGCCTGCTTAGCCATATAAGTTAGGCGCACAAATTCTGGCATAATCAGCAATTCTTTCATGTTTAAATCACTAAATAACGCTGGTACAAGATGCTCCAGAAGGCGCATATCTATTGGCTTGTGGAGGTACTTAATAATGGCATGTTGTGGCCAATTATTAGGAATTGTCAAATTACCGTCCCATTGCCAAGATGGGCTGTAGAACTCGTTATTGGCTGGGCGCACAATGTAATCTAGGCTGCCAATAGTAGGTTTATTTGCAGCAACTTTTATCAACAACCACAGTGGCGGTAATTTGCGCCAGCCGATGGTATCTTCCACAGTATTTAACGCAATTTTATAGCCACCGTATGTGCCATGCAACACAGGCAGATTAGCCTTATCTTGACTAATCTGCGCGTTATGCAATAAACCAATACAATCATCAAAAACTGTACTTCTTGCTAATACTTTACGTTTGGCATCGCGCTGATATTTGCCAACCATCAGCACTATCATCAACAATAGCAGCGCGATTATCAATACAAAACTCAGTCCTGCCAAGCTAATAGCCTTTTGGGCGTGGCCATGGCATAGTAAATTGATCCGCACGTTTAACAAATTGATAACGGCGGAAAACAAACCACAACGAAGCCAAAATGTAGAACGCCATAATAGACAGCAAAGTTGCGCCATAACCCAAGAAAGTTGCAAAGTAAGTCGCACAACATAACGCCAGCAAGGTAATGGCTGGTAACGGATGAAACGGATGAATGTAACCACGATGGATGCTACCGAGCGGCCACATTTTTCTGAACTTAATCATATTAAACGTCATAAACGTATAACCCAATAAACCCGACAAGATTGAGAATGTAATCACCTGATCGAGTAAGCCCGTAAACGCAAAGGAAATTGCGATTGGCACCAGAAAAATGATAGATCGGTAAGGTGTGCGATAACGCGGATGAATAGCGCCAAAGAACACTGGCATGTAACGATCGCGCGCGAGTGAGAACCATGCACGTGAGGCATCGTTAATACAGCCATTGGCCGATGCAATCGCTGCAAATGCCGTTGCTACAAATAACATCAATTGTAATTTGCTACTGCCCAACAAAGTCGCTGCGTCGTACATCGGTGTTACCGCTTGGCCTAAATATTGCCAAGGCATTAAACCAGATGCCACAAACCAAGTAATGCTTGCTGCAACCAGCAAAGTCATCATGCCACCTAGCGTACCAATTGGTATGGCACGACCAGCAGAACGCACCTCTTCTGCCGCTTGGCATGTACCTTCAATGCCTAGGTAATACCACATACCAAATTGCAAAGAAGCGATAACGCCAATCCAGCCATATGGTAAGTCCGTCAATAAGGCTTTGTGTTGTAGCACCACTCCTTGATTCATCGGATCGACCGCGAAAAATAGCACGACTAAAGACATGAAGGCAAGGAAGGTGATAACGAGATTAAGCGTTAGTGTTGCGAAAACCCCTCGGTAATTTAGCCAGGCCAAAAATGCTACCGTGAGCACCACAAACGGCTTGGTATCGAGATCGGCGAAGCCCATTACTGCCGCGCCTGACTTCATCAAATCACCTACCACCAGCGCATCAGCCGCACAAAGCATAGTATAAGCCATTACTAAGTAAAGACCCACATTAAAAGCCATAAGCGGACCAATTATGTGCTTGGCTTGCGTGTACTGCCCGCCCGCCGCAGCAACGGTTGAAGTCACTTCAGAGTCAATCATCGCCACGCAGGTATAAAGCAAGCCAATCACCCAGCAAGCAATAAGAGAGGCATAAGCGCCACCCTTACCTACAGTAAAATTCCAGCCCATAAACTCACCCACCAGCACAATGCCGACACCCAACGCCCAAATATGAAATGGGTTAAGCACTTTTAGCATCGTAATACGTTTACTACTTGTTGTTGCCGCTGCTGCATTAGCCATTATGGATTCTCCTCTTCCATGTGTACGCCATGCACAACATCTTCGCCACCTTCGCGCGAGCTCATTAAATATTCTTCATCGTATTGCGATGAAACCATAAACGCATCTATCACCATCCACGCCAACATGACGGCCGATAGGGCCCACGCTGCGTACATTAAAATATTCCAAAATCCCATGATGTTCCCCCAAAATTGTGAGTAATTATTTAATTACTATCGATTTAATTGTCGAACTTTTCTGCAATGACTTCGCGATACTGTTTATCTGAAATCTTCAGCATAATCACGAAATAGCCAACCACCACAATAATAGTAATAATCAGCATCATCGGATCAATGGTGTAATCAAACTTATTGTTAATCAGCGTCGCGGCTTTATCTGGGTCGTAACCTAACTTAACCCATTGAGCTTGCATGACTTCGTTTTGACCTAGCGATTCCCAAGTGACTTTGGCAACCTCAGCCGTCGCTGCAGGTGCGTCTGCTGGCGCAGCGCTTTCCTTCATCAATAGCGGTAACATTAAGCTGGCATATACCAACACCAGTATCAATATGCTATCGAAAATTTGGCCGAACATGCCCTGATTGGGCGGTGTGTAATTTTTACTCATGATAAGCTCCTATTCTGTTGTTTAGCGGCAAGGTTAGCGTCCAAATGCTGAATATCTAAGCCATAAATGAAGTCTTTATCTTCTTTTAAATGCTTAGTCATTGCGAACACGGATGCGGTATTAAACAACAATAAGGCAGCGCACGAAATATACATCGCAAGGCGTATATTAGAGTCTTCTACAATGCCGAGAATGGCGAATAGTACAAATAATACGGTTGCCCAAAGCAGCGCGACATCAAACCATGCCAGCCAACAATCCCGCTGATACATGTCATTCATTCTTTTATTAATATCTTTACTCATTACATTCTCCTCTATTTTTTATATTAAAAATCAGATAAATAATTGAGCAGTCACCAGAACGGTGGTTTGATTAGATAAGGACAAGATTGCAAGCTGTTTAACATACTTACAACCCCTTATGAATGAACAAAACAGGTGTAAAAGAAAAGGAAGCAGCGCTTTTATAAACAGACAATAGCTGCATTATTAAGCAATTGCAAGGGGAGTACATGAATGCTTTATAAAAAAACTGCCCATAACACCACTTCCTTTTTAAAACCCTAACAGTCAGTCAGGGCAACGCAAATCATGTCAAAATTTCGCAACTCCTGGAATCCAACTAGTGCCCGCCAGCGGCACTTGCGCCATGGCTGAAGCTTCAATCGTCAATGCAACAAGGTCTTCAGGCTCTAGATTATGCAAGTGCGACTTGCCGCAGGCACGTGCAACCACCTGCGCTTCCATCGTCATCACCGCAATATAGTTAGCCAAACGATGACCTGCTTTAATAGGATCAACTCGCTTCATGAGCTCAGGATCTTGCGTGGTGATACCTGCAGGATCCTTACCTTCATGCCAATCATCATATGCGCCAGCTGTTGTGCCTAACTTTTGGTATTCTGCTTCTAAGTGTGGATCGTTATCACCCAGCGCAATCAAAGCCGCTGTACCAATCGCAACCGCATCAGCACCTAAAGCAATGGCTTTAGCCACATCAGCGCCATTACGAATACCACCAGAAACAATCAACTGAACACTATTTTTACCATTACGGTACACACCTAAATCCTGCAAAGCCTTAACAGCAGGACGAATGGCTGAAAGAATTGGTAACCCTACATGCTCAATAAACACTTCTTGCGTGGCCGCTGTACCACCTTGCATACCATCTAATACTACAACATCAGCCCCAGCTTTTACTGCAAGCGCAACATCGAAATAAGGGCGAGTAGCACCAATTTTCACATAAATTGGTTTTTCCCAATCTGTGATTTCACGGATTTCGTTAATTTTAATTTCCAAATCATCTGGCCCTGTCCAGTCAGGATGACGACAAGATGAACGTTGATCAATGCCTTCAGGCAAACAGCGCATCTTAGCTACCCGCTTAGTGATTTTTTGACCAAGCAACATGCCGCCGCCACCTGGTTTTGCACCTTGGCCAACCACCACTTCAATTGCATCAGCCTTGCGTAAATCATCAGGGTTCATACCGTACCGTGATGGAAGATATTGATACACTAAAGTAGTTGAATGGCCGCGTTCTTCTTGCGTCATGCCACCATCACCTGTAGTCGTGCTTGTACCAGCTGCTGTTGCGCCACGTCCTAATGCTTCTTTTGCTGGGCCAGATAATGACCCAAAACTCATGCCGGCAATGGTAACTGGTGTTCTCAGGTGAATGGGTTTTTTAGCATGTCGTGTACCCAAGACTACATCTGTACCGCATTTTTCACGGTAGCCTTCTAATGGATAACGGCTAACTGACGCGCCTAAGAATAGTAAGTCATCAAAGTGTGGCAATTTACGTTTTGAACCTGCTCCACGAATATCGTAGATTCCGGTTGCGGCAGCCCGCCTAATTTCCGAGTTAGTATATTCATCAAACGTTGCAGAATAACGCGGTTTCGTTTGAGGGATTTTTTGATTATTGTCACTCATTTTAGTATGCTCCTGCGTTATCAACATGGAAGTGGTAAAGCGTTCTTGCAGATCCATATTGCTTAAAGCTATCTGGACTGACGTCAGCGTGACCTGATTTTTTTAACAAATCAGCTAGAATTTGTTTATCTTCGGCATTCATTGTTTTTTCTTCGCAATCAGCGCCTAAACTTTTAACTTTTCCGCGAACAAATACTTTCGCTTCATAGATTGAGTCACCAAGGCCTTCACCTGCATCGCCCAGAATTACAAAGTTACCGGCTTGTGCCATAAATGCGGAAAAACTACCCACCGAGCCACCAACCACGATATCCGCGCCTTTCAGGGCAATGGCACAGCGTAAACCTGCATCGCCATCAATGATGAGCAAGCCACCATTGGCTGTTGCGCCAGCCGCATTAGAGGCAAAACCTTTTACATGCACCGTACCCGACATCATGTTCTCGGCCACGCCGCTACCGGCACTGCCTTCAATCGTAACCTTAGCCAATTGATTCATGCCCGCCGCGTAATAGCCTGCATGACCCTTAATGGTGACATGCACGTCTGATTTCAGGCCAACCGCGATACTGTGTGCGCCATTTGGATTTTCAATTACGATCGATTTACCATTTAGACCACTTGCATCACCATGAAGGAATTGATTTACTTCACGCAAAGGCTTTTTATCTAAATCAAAGTTTAGAGTTTCCATACGTACATCTCCCTTGGTGAAGGTTCGAAAACCTTCGCGTTTTTAATGTCTGGCAAGTGCGCTAATGAACGGAATTCAGAAGCAATTGCCACGTAGTCATCATGCTCAGCAATAATCGCTGGTTTACAACCATACGGATCGCGCACCAAAGCTAGCTCATTTTTTGTACCCATTAATAAGGTAAAAAAACCATCCAATTCATCAAAGCCGTGATTTAAAGCGGTCTCTAAATCATCACCTTCGCGCATACGCCATTGTAAAAAGCGACAAGCGGCTTCGGTGTCATTGTCTGTTTCGAACTCAATACCTTCATACTGCAATTTACGACGTAAGCTGTTAGCGTTTGATAATGAACCGTTATGCACTAAACACCAGTCTTCACCCGCTGTAAATGGGTGCGCATGTGCTGGTGTTACTGCTGATTCGGTCGCCATACGTGTATGACCAACCAAGTGCGTGCCTTTGAAGTTTTTAAAATCGTAGCGCTCCGCCACTTGCGCTGGCGTGCCCACGTCTTTGTAGATATCCATCAATTGCCCTACCGACAAAAGATGCAACTCAGGATAGTGCTCTTTCAACCAAATCTTTACAGTTGGCGCTTCCAAAGTAGTTGTCAACACAGCATGATTGGCTTTTGGCTCAATCTTCGCCTTGATGCTTAAGTGCTTTTCAAAATCATGACCTAACTTTGTCCAGTTAAAATCTGCCACGCCTGAATACAAACTAAATTTTCTCGAATCAGCCGCTACTGGCGCGGTAAACATTGCCATCCCTGCTGAATCAGGACCACGCTCAGTCATACCAATCAACATAGGCATCATCAACTCACCAATGTTGTCGCGCATCTTGGGGTTTCTAACTAATAATCCTACAATTCCACACATACTTTTCTCCTTACAGATTCGTTAAATAGCGCTTATTAAAATAAATACTAGAAAAACTCAACGTAACGTTTAATTTCCCAATCAGAAACGTGCCGTTGGTACTCAATCCACTCTGCGCGTTTTAATGCGATAAATTCACCCATCAAACCTTCACCAAGCGCCTCTACAATGACTTTGTCATTTTCTAGTGCATCAATAGCTAAATTCAGGTTTTGCGGCAAAATGCCTATACCTTTTTCTTTCAATTGCGTAGCTGAGTAATCGTAAAGATTGTCGCCATTACCAGCGCCTGGATGCAGTTCACGTTTAACGCCATCTAACCCAGCAGCAATTACTGCAGCCGTTGTTAAATAAGGATTACAACCACCATCTGGCAAACGCAACTCAAGTCGACCATAAGGAATACGTACCATGGTTGAACGATTATTATTACCGTATGAAATATAGGCAGGCGCCCAAGTTGCGCCAGTGAGAGATTGACCAACAACCAAACGCTTATAAGAATTTACTGTCGGGCAAGCTAATGCAGTAATTGCTGGCGCGTGTTCTAACAGCCCACCCATGAAGTGATAGGCTAATTTTGACAATCCGTGACCTGTTTTATCGCTGTCGTCATGGAATAAACTTTTCTTGCCGTCGCCTATCGACATATGCATGTGCATACCATTGCCGGGGCGATTGCTAAAGGGTTTTGGCATTAGTGAGCAAATCATGCCCAACTCATTAGCAATCTCGCTTGCAGCCATTTTGAACATGATGAAATCATCTGCGCTTTTCAAACAATCGGCATAGGTATAATTAATTTCAAACTGGCCGTTCGCATCCTCATGGTCAATTTGGTAAACATCCAAACCTGCAGAGATTAATGACTCTGTCAGTTTTTCTAAGAAAGCTGACTGTCTAGTAATGCCTTTATAGTCATAGCAAGGTTTGGCCAGCGTATCAGTCTCATCCATTGGGTGAATCGCACCATTTTCATCTCGATGTAACAATGAAAACTCTGGTTCTAATCCTGTATATAGCGTCCAACCATTTTTAGCTAAACGTGCAATTTGCTTTTTTAACACTACGCGCGAGTCATAATCGTAAGGTTTTCCTTCAACATGGCCATCGCAAACAATACGCGCGTAACCTGGCTGCCAAGGGATTAAGTTGAGCGTGGCCAGTTCGCCCACTGCCATATAGTCTGGGCCATTTGGTTTAATACCCATACCCCAAATGGCACCACCCGCAAAACCAGCACCCGCCGTTAAAATATCTTCCAGATGCGATGCAGGCACTGATTTAACTTTAGCAACACCATGAATATCTACAAACTGCGCCAGCACATACTTAACGTTATTATCTTTTAAAAACTTTTTTGCTTCAGCTAATGATTTCATAATTCGCCCCTAATAATTTTAAAAAAGCACCTATTTGCCGCGATTTAATTCGCCTGAAATTTCTAATAAAACATGCTGCATATAAACACCGTAAGTGCCATCGCACCACAATCTATAAGCCGTCTCGTTATTGATACTTTGACGCAAGACTGTTGCTGAAATACCTGCTACTTGTGTCATCACAAGCGCATTTTCTGCCAAAGCAGATTCGCGTAAATCTAATGCACAGACTTCAGATAGCAAATTTAGCACTTCGCTACCAGCCAATAGATACGAGGCATCTGCATGCAGCACTTTATACACACCTGCGACGCGCGTGCTAACTGCCGCTAATTTTTTACAAGTTTGTCCGCCAAATTGGTCTTCAATTAAAAACTCGCTTGAGCCCAAGCGCATCACCAGCGTTTCGTCTGCATTGAATAACCATGAATTCGCATGTTTAGGAACAGCAACTCCATGACTTACCAGCCATTTTTCTGCCTTCGGGCCTTTTACGCCGTAACGCGCTAGTGCACTTACATCTATAATATTAAGTGCTTGCATTAAGCTTCCTTCTGATTCTTAACAAACGGCGTTTCAACGACTGTTGCCGTTACTAGCGAGCCGTTATCGGTGCGTATTTGAAAGGTTGAACCAATCTCTTTTTGATAAGGTTTTACGTAAGCAAAACCAATGACTTGCCCCACCGTTTGGCTAAAACCGATACTGGTCACGCGGCCGTTAATATCGCTACCATCAATGACTAAATTACATTCCAGCGGTATCTCGCCCCTAAAATCGGCAGCTAAGGTAAATGCAACTAATTGCTTATTAATGGGGCGTTTACTAATAATCGCTAAACTTCTTTGCCCAATAAAATAAGGTTTGTCCATTTTTATGGCCCAATCAGCGCCCATTTCAAATGGATTAGTCAAACCATCGGTATCAATGCCAGGCATAGCATGACCCATTTCAAGACGCAACAATCGCTGCGTATCGCTACCAAATGCACGAATGCCGTATTGCTTACCAGCTTCCATCAGCGCCGCCCATACTAGCGGTACTTGGTTCATCGGGCTATGCAGCTCATACGCCATGTCAGAAACAAATGAAACTCTAATCACTTTAGCTGTCACGTTTGCTACCGTGGTTTCGCGGAAATGCCCAAGCGGAAATGATTCAGACGAAAGGTCTAATGCTGTTAAGCTAGATAAGATTTCACGCGTCGCTGGGCCAGCAATGTTAATCGCGCCGAAAGCGCCGGTAACATTCACCAAACCAATATTTAACTGCCATTCTTGTTGGCAACGTTGCATTTCGCGATACACCGCGGCGGCGTTTGTCGTGCCAATCGACAAATAGAACAAATCATCTGCTAGACGGCTTGCCACGCCATCATCAATTACCACCCCTGCTTCATCCAGCAACAAGGTATAGCGCCAAGTACCAAGCTTTTGGTTGGCATATTTACCGGTAAAAAAGCGTTCTAAAAACTCTGCTGCATCATTGCCATGTATTTCAATTTTGCCAAGCGAGCTACCGTCAATCAAGCCAGCGGCAGTGCGTACAGCCATTGCTTCAGCTTGAATCGTTGTTTCTTTACTTTGGCCATTTTGCGGGTAATAGGCTGCGCGCTTCCAAGCGCCAATATCAGTGAACACCGCACCATTGCTAGCATGCCAATCGTGCAGCGAAGTTAAGCGATGCGGATGAAAGCCGCGCCCGCCCAAATGGCCAATAGGTGTTGGGTGAAAAAATGGCCGCGATGTCGTCGTACCAATTTTTTCAACGGGCAAGCCACGAATTTTGGCCAAAATGCGAATGGCGTTCATATTGGAATGCTTACCTTGGCTGGGGCCCATACCCACCGTGGTAAAGCGCTTCATCAGCTCGATATTATCAAAACCTTCTTTTGCGGCATTTTCAAAATCTTTTATCTGAATATCTTCGTCAAAATCAACAAAGTTTTTACCTTTGGGATGTGGCACAAATGGATATGCGTGACTTGGCGCACCGCCAGCATGCTTCTCTGCATTGACTTTTGCTGTAGATTTTCCTAAATAATTAAGCACGTCGTTGGCCGCACGCACGCCATCGCGCATGCGTTGATCCAGCTCAAAAACGCCATTCACTTTACCAGCCGCAAACAAGCCATCAGGCAGACGGTTGGGCACAAATTGCTGTACACCGTAATCAAATTGCATACCTGTGCCCGCTTGGTACAACAAGGCGCCTGCGGGCGCCCAGCCTGCACTCATCGCTATTCCGTCGCATTCAATTGTGAATTTATTATCTGTCAATGCAACATTGTTTTTGTCATCGTAAACACATATAACTGCGCCACGCAGCCGCGATTTGTCAGAAGTCGCTAGCGCCTCATATACGCAATGTCCAGGGTAAATTTTAACCCCACGCTTTGTAAGTTCCACTGCGTGCAAACCACCGTTGCCACCTGCTCGCAAATCTACTACGGCCAGCACATTTGTACCCGCTTCTAACAGGTCAAGTGCGACGCGATAACCATAATCATTCGCTGTAAACACAATACCGTTATTGCAAGGCTTAACACCGTAGCGATAAATTAACCTCTGCGCGGCCGAGCCCAACATCACACCAGGTAAATCGTTGTAGCGAAACACGGGTGGCTGTTCAAACGCGCCGCTCGCTACAATAACCGCCTTAGCACGCACTTTGGTAATGCCAGCAGTCTCTACAATAGGAATGAGGTGATCAGGATAATAGCCAGCCGCATAAGCGCCTGTGCGCACTGTAATGTTAGGTAAGCTTTCAACTTTTTTAAGCAAATCCTCACCATATTCTGCTGAGACTTTATGGCCACCATGGTCGTAACTTAAACTACCACCAAGATGTCGATTTTCATCGACAATAGTTACTTCTAAACCTGCTTTTGCAGCCTCATAAGCGGCTGTCAGGCCAGCAGCCCCAGCACCGACGACGAGCAAATCGCAATGCGTATGCAATTTACGTTTAAGCATGCGCGGATAATCAAAATTAACAACACCAAGTCCAGCTGCTTTGCGAATCATGCTCTCCCAAAATGGGAACAACTTGCGTGGTGTATGAAACGCTTTATAGTAAAAACCTACTGGCAATAGTGGTGAAATTGAATCTACATAGCTATTTTTATCTTTTTTAACGCCGCCAATGGTGTTCACGGCAAACAGTTTCATGCCTTCCTTCACTTCCACCACATCCGCGCGGATATTGGTGTCCAGGCCATCGGTCATTAATATGTTTACGTCATGGTTAGCCAAACTCAGCACACCACGCGGGCGATGATATTTAAAGCTACGACCCAATACTTTTTGACCTGCCGCCCACAGTGCACTGGTAATGGTGTCGCCCTCGAACGCAGTAAACGCTTCGCCTTCAAACGTAAAATTTATTAATTTTTTACGGTTAATCCATTCACCGGGCTTGTAAGTATTACGCAAACTCATTTACTGTCCTTGACGGTTATTTTTACTGCCGCTTTTTTCACGGCAACTTTCTTCACATCTACCTTTTTCTCATCCGCTAACAAATAGGTACGCGACACTTTATCAGTCAGCGTATTGCGCTCGGCAATAAACCAAGTACCACTAGGCGAGTGATACCACCACTCTTTTTTGTCGCCTGGCGCGCCTTGGCGGTTATGCACATAGGCTGCCCATTCCTTGTCGCTACAGGTGTTTTGGTCTGGAGATGGTCGATATTCGCCGCCGAAAATAAATTCGCTTAACGGTCTAGTTCCATTCATTGGGCAAGTGAGTAATTTCATCTTTAATGTCCTACTGAGGCCGCGCCCTTTTCACCCGTGAGTTCGTAATCTTCAAAACGCGAAAATCTAAAAGTGTGAATCAGCTCATGATTGCTGTCGTTTGCAATGGTGGCAGCCATGGTTTTGCCACTAATTGGCGTGGCTTTAAAGCCCCAAGTACCCCATCCTGCATCTAAATAAAAACCTTCAATCGGCGTTTTGCCCATAATCGGTGCAAAGTCCGGAGTCATATCGGCCATGCCCGCCCATTGCCGCACCACTTTTACGTTAGATAAAAACGGAAACATATCTAGCATGTGTGACGTTAAGCCTTCTACGAAATCGAGTGTAGAGCGCGTAGAGTGGACTTCGTAGGGGTCTAACGATGAACCCATCACCAACTCGCCGCGTGATGATTGACTGACATACACATGCAAACTACCCGAAACCAAAATCGTATCTAGCCACGGCTTCATCGGCTCGGTCACACAAGCTTGCAATGGGTGAATCACTATCGGCGTTTCTAAGCCAACCATTTCAGTGATTCGTGGCGTGAAACCTGCTACCGCAGAAAGCACTTGTTTGGTTTCGATGTAACCATTATTGGTTTGTACGCCGCACACTTTCCCGTTTTTAACATTGATACTTTGTACTTCAGTATTTTGATAGATTTCTGCGCCATAGCTATCAGCACCGCGCGCATAGCCCCAAGCCACGCCATCATGGCGCGCCACTGAGCCAGGCGCATGAAACAACGCCCCTAATATAGGCGCTTGCCCGCTGCAACTTAAATCTAATTGTGGGCATGCTTTGGCGATTTCATCTGGGCCAACCACGCGGCTTTCGACACCTACGTGTTTGTTCACTTCAGCACGCCAGCGCATGGTGCGCATGGCCGATTCTGTGTGTGCAAGGGTGAAATGGCCGCGTGTGGAATAGAAAAGATTTAGGTCTAATTCTTCAGACAAACCTTCATAAATCTTGACGCTGGCGTCATAAAAGTTGACACCTTCTGGCGTTAAATAATTAGAGCGCACAATGGTGGTGTTGCGGCCTGTATTGCCGCCTCCAATATAACCTTTTTCAAGCACACAGACATTCGTAATACCGTGATCCTTAGCCAAGTAATAGGCGGCTGCCAAGCCATGCCCACCACCACCAATAATCACCACATCGTAGGATTTTTTTGGTGTTTCAAGCGCTCTAAAAAAGCGCTTACCTGGGTAATCGCTTTTAAGTGCATATTTGAGTAATCTAAATGGCATTGCTTACCTTAATTAACCTTATCGTTTACTAGACTTAGCTGCATAATATTAGTTTCTAGCCAAATTAACTTTATTAATCTGCATGAAACAAATTTAATAGTATTTATACATGAATCAGTTATAGTGTCAACAGATTTGTGAAACTTTTTTTCTTTACGTGAAACTTATGTTAAAGTAGTTTTACTTTAGTTATATTAATTAATCACTTAGAACATTTAAAAATTGTCTTAAAATCGAGAAATAAAGGATTACCACCTAAGTATTAGGTAAAACAAAGTATGAAAAAAACATATCACTTTCAGCGCGGTGATTCACCAATATTAATATCAATACCACATGCAGGGACTCACATCCCCAACGATATTTCTTGCAATATGACGCAAGAAGCATTGCAGATGCCCGATGTAGATTGGCATGTGCCGCAACTTTATGCGTTTTCTAAGCCGATGCAGATTTCAGTACTATCAGCCGATTACATGCGCTATGTGATTGACCTTAACAGGCCGCCAGATAACGCGTCGCTCTATTCTGGCCAAGATACAACTGGCCTTTGCGCAATAGATACTTTTAGTAAACAAGCGATTTATTTGGCAGGTGAAGGACCAAATCAGCTTGAATTACAACTCAGAATTGAGCAGTATTGGCAACCTTACCACGATAAGTTAGCCGCCGAATTGCAAAGAATCCGGGAGTTGCATGGCTTCGCGATATTATGGGATGCGCATTCAATAGCCTCCCATGTACCAAGATTTTTTTCAGGCCAATTGCCAGATTTGAATTTTGGAACGGACGATTTAAGATCGTGTGATGCATCATTGCAGCTCGCCCTTGCAAACACCATGCAAAACTCCCAATACGCAAAAAGATATTTTCACGTGTTTAATGGGCGTTTTAAGGGCGGCTATATCACACGACATTACGGCAAGCCAGAAGCCAATATCCACGCTATTCAGCTTGAAATTAGCCAGTGCATTTATATGCAAGAAACCCCACCTTATACTTACAACCAAAATTACGCCAAAAACCTTAAACTTCTATTAAGCGATTTGCTTGAAGCATGTCTAATTTGGGCAAACCACCACAAAGGAATTTAAAGCTTTCCATCAAGCCCCATTTGGTAATATTTATGGGTAATTTTATCTTGGTTTTCTAACAGCCAATCAATATCTGGCTTGTTGTGCATGGCTTTGTGAATCGCCAATGCCATGCCTTTGCGGTGAATATCGAACAAAATCTTATGGTCGAGCTTATCATCCTTAGTCACAAGCGGATTAAGCCAAACCGAAACAATAATACCCAAATCATTCGCATGCTCTTTAGGAATATCCCCTGCGCGCACCGCATCTAAAACCCCATTTGCAATAGCCGCCTGCACTGTGCCCATTAAAATATTGGTGTACTTACTGTCTTTTACAGTGACTTTACTTACCATTAAGGTAATTGGTCTAACTTGTATATCGGTATTTAATAATGCGAAAACCCGCGTATGACCTGCTACTTGGTCGCCCGTAAGCATTGCAATTGCCTTCCCTACTGGGCCATCCAATTCGCCAATAATAACCTCTGGCTCAGCCGCCGTACCTGGAGGGCCGCCTGCAACCAAAGCCTCACCAGTACGCATTACAATTCTTTCGCTCAAAATAAACTCCTTAAAATGTTTTTAATTTGATACTTGATTTGATATGTTATTATAAATTAACTATTATTACCAGCGTGAAACTATAGCGCCAAACTAACAAGTAGAACAAACTTATCGTTAAAATTTTATACATGAATTGCCTACGCACTTATAATATTCAACTAATTAAAATAGTCAGGATTAAGTATGGCAGCTAAACCAGAAATTGAATCGCAAAAAATAGGTAGCCCAAATAAATCACTTGGGCGGCACTTAGGCGTGACCATTCGTCAACTACGTTTAGAGCATAACCTGACGATTGCAGAGGTTTCTGAACTCGCGGGTATTAGTCGTGGCATGTTGAGTAAAATAGAAAATAGTCTTGCGGCTACCAGCTTAGAAACTTTAGAACAGCTTGCTAATGCGCTAGGTGTGACCTTAGCCAAACTATTTCAAAATTACAACCTACCTCGGGGAGCCGCACAGCTGGTTAAAAGCGGCGAAGGCATGGAAGTCGTCAGGCGCGGCACACGAGTAGGACATACTTATCAATTGCTGGCTTATGATCAAGGCCCGCATAAAACATTTGAGCCATTTTTAATCTCATTAGAAGATTCTCTGGAGCAATTCCCATCTTTTGAACATCCCGGTACTGAATTTATTCATATGCTTGAAGGCGAGTTGGAATATCGGGTTGGTGAAGAGACTTTTGTGCTCAATAGTGGCGATTCGTTGACATTTCGCGGTGAAATTCCACATCGACCAGAAAACCTGATTAAAACACCCATTAAATTTTTGGCGATTATTCATTACGATTCGCCAATTCAAGAACAAGCAGAAGAGTAATCATGAGGGAAATTTCTTACGATGTTGCGAATGAAGCTGATATTGCAGATTTGGTCAAATTATTAGCGATTCTATTCGGCATAGAAAAAGACTTCAACGCTGATTTTACCAAGCAACAAAAAGGCCTTGAGCTGTTACTTAAAAATAGCACAACAGCTACCATCCAAGTTGCTCGCAGCCCTGAAGGTATAGTAATAGGTATGGTTACTGCGCAATTGGTTATTTCTACAGCCCAAGGCACTGCATCTGCATGGATTGAGGATATGGTCATTGACGCTGCCTATCGTAAACAAGGTATTGGCAAACAACTTCTTCAAAATACGCTAGAGTGGGCCAAAACAAAAGGCGCAAGTCGTGCGCAATTACTTGTAGATACCGCCAATACCGAAGCTTTAGGTTATTACCAACATCTACATTGGGAATCGACACAACTGCAAGCACGTCGAATGTTTTTATAAGTTCAAATAAAACCATCAACCGCTACTATTGGCTGGTTTTTGCCTGTCATTTAGACAAAATTAATTAATTTTCAATAACTGCTTTGAAAATTAAGTGTATACGGTCACTCCATGCAGATTTAGTACATACTAATTTCCCTACCTAATGCAGGTTAGGCAAGTTGCCGAGATTTGTCAGAAAATGGATAAATCTTAATAAAAAGCAAGCTTGAATGCTCAAAATGGGGTAATTTAAGTACTGTTGAAGCCACCAATGATGTTCCTAGTACACTAAACGATAATGCTGATCTTATGAATGAGCTAAGTTTATATTTATATATACAGATAAACTATCAGTTTATTTTAATATAAAAATATAAACCAATTAATTGACTTAGTTTACAAATAAGCTTATAAATACACTATGAGTGTATTAAATCAAAAGATATTAAACCCGCTAATAAATGACTGGCCTGCTGGCGCAGTTTATTTAACTTCGTGGCTAAACAAAAGAGGTATCTCGAATCAGTTGCTGGATAGATATAAGAAGAGTGCGTGGCTACAATCTATAGGTACAGGCGCTCTCATAAGGTCAGGTGACCAAGCTTCTTACGAAGGAGCAGTATTTGCTTTGCAAACACAATCAGACTCCGCCATACATCCTGGCGCTAGAACTGCGTTAGCAATGCTAGGAAAGGCACATTATCTACAACTTTCCAATGTCAAAGCTATATTGTTTGGCGGGGCTACAGATAGACTGCCTGCTTGGGTTGACAATGCTGACTGGAAAGTTGCAATAGATTATTACGGCACTTCTTTTCTACCTCCAAAACTTGGACTGGTTGATCTAGAGCTCAAAGCATTTTCAATCCAGATCTCAAGTCCTGCTCGTGCCATCATGGAATGTTTATATCTCGCACCAGAGAAACAAGAATTGTCTGAATGCTATGAGTTGATGGAGGGGCTGACTAATTTGAGACCGCAGCAGGTACAGGCACTGCTAGAAGCTTGCACTTCCGTTAAGGTAAAGCGTTTGTTTTTATTTCTAGCAGAAAAAGCCAAACATGACTGGTTTGAATATTTAAATCTGACTAAAATCGACCTTGGGAAAGGTAAGCGGAGTGTTGTGCCTAATGGCGTCCTCAATACAAAATACCAAATAACCGTTCCTAAAGAATTGGCATAAAATGCAAAACTATAAAAAACAGATCAGCTTATTACTTGATATATTGCCTATTGTTGCAAGAGAAGAGTGCTTTGCAATACACGGTGGAACAGCTATTAACCTTTTTGTGAGAGATATGCCACGCCTGTCTGTGGATATTGATTTAACCTACCTGCCGATTGAAGACAGAGAAGTCACATACATAAATGTCTCTAGCGCCTTAGAAAGAATCAAAGCGAATATTTTAGCTAGCATTCAAAACATAAATGTTACTCACCAGCATGATGTCTACAAGCTACAGGTATCATCGAGAAGCGCACAAATTAAAATTGAAGTGAACACAACAGGTAGAGGCACTTTAACATCACCGCAAAAAATGGTGTTATGTGATCAGGCTCAAACTGAATTTGATGTATTTTGTGCAATGCCAGTTGTACCTTTTGGCCAACTTTACGGCGGTAAGATTTGTGCTGCATTGGATCGTCAGCATCCAAGAGACTTATTTGATGTGATGTACTTGCTAAACAATGAAGGATTTTCTGAAGAAGTTAAAATTGGCTTCTTATTGTGCTTGGCTAGTAGCGGACGCCCAATGCATGAACTCCTTATGCCGAATTATCTGGATCAACGTGCAGTAATGATGAGTCACTTTGAAGGCATGACTGTCGAACCATTTAGCTACGAAGAGTTTGAAGCTACCAGAGAAAATCTGGTACGTACGATCCATAACAACCTCACCAATCATGACAAAGAGTTTTTACTTAGCGTAAAAAACTTAACACCAAATTGGGCACTTTATGATTTTGAACGATTCCCTGCAGTACAGTGGAAATTAAGAAACTTAGAGAAACTTAAGGCACAGAATCCAACTAAGCATCAAGAGCAATATGAGGAGCTCAAGAGAAAATTAAACGCATAGATGTTAAATTGCATCTAAATTTGACCCACCAAATGCATCGAATATTGACCAAATCTAGGTTGGGATTAAATTTAATTGGGTGTACAATTAAATCATTTTCTACAGCGATAGAAATGTAATGAAAGAGGATGAGTTGATATTTAGTGCTGACCCTGAAATGGCAGAGTTTGAACGAGACTTACTTAAATCCATTGAGCAGGCACGTAATGGAGAGTTTTCACGTATCCACACTCCTGCAGATATTATTGCGCGACGCGGCAGACCCATCGGCACGGTTAAAACTGATGCAAAAATACCAGTCAAAATCAGGCTTAACCGTGAAGTGGTTGAAGCTTTACGCGCAACTGGGCAAGGCTGGCAAACCCGTTTAAATAATTTGCTCATCGAGCATGTTGCAAACAAAAAATAAACCATGAAAATGACTGACCCTGATTTTATTGTCATTGAATCTAGCGGCAATGTGTTCGCCGACTTGGGTTTTAATGATGCTGAAGCCACCATTTTGGCATATCTCAAGCTCGAGTTTCTGACTTGGTACGCGGTAAGTTTGATAAATTTAGTTTGGATGCGCTGATACAGCTTGCCACATGCGCTGGATATAGCATACGTATTAAGTTGGACGAAAATGCAGAAATTATCGGAAAAAAATTATTAGCACGTGATGCGAAACGCGACCTAAATGCTGAGCTACTGGAGTCTGTACATAACCTAAAAGTGGGAAAAGTTGGGCGAGTGTCAGTTGTTACTCGCACTGAACAAGTCATTGAATCGCCTGTAGCTAAGGCACGAACTCTTCGCAAATGATAAACATGACAATATACTATTTAATCTAGTCAACCGCTTAAGGACTCCCTGGATTTAGCTTATTTGACTGGGCAACGTCCTGCTGACGTTATCGCGATAAGTGAGGCAGACATCCAAGATAAAATTCTGCTAATCCAGCAAGGCAAAACCAATGCTAAGCTACGCATTAGCATTACTGGGGAATTAAAATCACTCTTAGAGCGCATACTGAAAAGCAAGCAAGCTCACAAAGTGCATACTTCGCAATTGATATGCACCGAAACAGGCAGGCCGATTAGTCAAATTGCATTAAGACTTAGATTCGATAAAGCACGGGATAAAGCCATTAAACAAAACCCCGCAATAGCAAAAGATGTTAAGCATTTTCAGTTTAGAGATTTAAGAGCCAAAGCCGCAAGCGATAAAGCAGAAAGTGAAACGATGCGTGATGCTCAATTGCAATTAGGGCATAGCTCCATGGCTATGACAGAGCAATATGTTAGGCAACGTCGCGGGCAAAAAGTAAGCCCCACCAGATAGTCTAAATTTTCCAAAAAATACAGGGTATTCTTAAAGTTTTTTGTATTGCCAAAATTTGAGGTAATGCTGAAATGTAGTTAAATCTCGTAAAATAATGTTGATTTTAGTTTCTAATAGCCCGCTTTATGGGAATCAAATTGATAAGTTAATTGTCGATCAATGGTGTTAGATGAAAAAACATCATTTGATATGAATTGCATTCGTTAATACGCTTCTTATATGAGCAACTGTTTCACTTAGTGGCGTAGGTTTAAGATCATTTTTACTAAGAAATGCAAACCATAATCTTTGTCTTGTCGGATCTTCTGAAAACTCGTCAGTTAATCCAACTGGCACTTCGGTTGGAACGGGCATTCCTCTACGCGTGAATGTAGCTGAAATAGCTTCAGCCAGAGTTTGCATGTCAAACTGCTCACGATCAAAGAGGACTTGAAGATCAAAGTAATCTTTTAATCTAGTATTCGTCATACCTAACAATGTTATTGCGTGTAACTTCTCTGCAGCGACGGTATATATTGGATATACCCTCAATTGAGGAGCTGGCATATCATGAATGAGAGTTGGGTAAATTGCATCTACTGAATGTGGTGTTACTGCATCACCAAACCCAATATCAATTTGGGTTTTACTTCTAGCTTTTGCAAGCTCAGCGGTAATTAATACACGAGCTCCTGTATACCCTGCTTCTTTACGGATTTCTTCAACCACTACCGAGCTTGGGTCAAAAGAGATACCATCATCTACTTGGATGCTTGAGATTTTCCTAAATGCGTTCTCAATGGATCTAAGGTCACTGTTTCCAAAATCTAAGAGATCGACATCTCGTGTAGGTCTGTGAGGCATGTCATACCATAGTGTAAAAAGCAGAGCACCTTTTAACAAAAACTGATTTGAATACTCAGACCGACTTATGCGATAAAGCAGTCTTTCAAGTGCGTAACGCACTAAGATTTGGTTAAAGTCTGTATTATCAGCTTTTGCTATATTTAGAAGCTTAGCTCTGATGGATGCTGCGAGGTCTTGAGTCATTCTGTTGCTTCTATATAAGGCCGCATCACGTTAGATACTCTACAGATTTTGGCATATTCCCATAGCGATTTTGAGGTCACTTTCTTTTTCCTATGAGCCTCACGCAAGGCTTCAAGTGCGACATCAATCCCAATTCTATTACGATGTTTAAAGCAGTCTGCAATCGTTTTTGCAATGCAATAAACTTTGATGGGTACCTGCTCACATTGATGCACCTCAATTCCTTCGGTATAGCTTTTCCCAGAATATTGAATCAATTTAATAGGAGGATAGCTTGTCTTTGGGCTACCACTACCACGTGGCAATGCAATCCATATTTGGCGAGGAAGCTGAGTAGTAAGCTCATGAAATTGAAGTGCTGAAAGTAAACAAATAACTGCATTTGGAATTTTTGTCGCCACCATCGCCAAACTCTCGTTTTCTGAGAGCATGCTATTTGGAAGTTTATAAAGTCCGCGCCCTACTTTTTGTAGCTCCCCGCTAGCGGTTAGTCTAGTCAAATAAATACGTGGAATTTCAAGCTCCTCCAGATCGCTGGGCCGAATTAGCCCCTTTTGGTTGGCTAAAAAAATTATTTTTTCTGTGTATGAAGATTGCTGCATTTACGCATTATGTTCCAAAAGTAATTCACTTGTAAATAAGTGGGATATAAAAGGAACACAAATTCCCACTAAAAGAAACCTGAGCTTTCCTGGCATACATTCAACACTGAGTTCTTAGGAAGTTTAGATGAAGATGGTTTTTGCATACTCATGCTATGCATTAGCAATCATTATTAAACCAAACACAAGTTTATTGATGCTCTATTTTGCATAGCTAGGCTATGCAAAAATGGTAAGTTATGAGAGTTATTTGGACATACAATTAAGCTTTGCTGATAGCAATCAGCCTGATTGTGGAATGTAATAAATTCATTGAAGAATGAGCTACGAAGTTGTAACTCGAACTGGGCAAGTGAAAATGACAGGGCATTACGTCAAGCAGCGTCGCGGCAAAAAATAAGCCCAACCAGATAGACTAAATCACCTAAAAAGTCTATTTGCGGAAAAGTAATGTATTTGCGGAAATAAATAGCGCGGCTTAACTTCCGTTAAGCCGCGCTGGTATTGGTAGGGCGTGCGGGGATCGAACCCACGACAAACGGATTAAAAGTTCATACTAAATGTCTAGAATTGGGTTAGCTTACAAGGCCATTTCAGTTCTGCGAAATCTCGCTCTTAAAGCAATTTATATCCCATAAGCACGTGGTACTTTCTATTTTTGCGGAACAAAATTTCGTTACATATTAAGCATATTATTCCATCGCATCTTAGCACTTGAGTTCAATTTTTATCTGTAAGTTAAATTAACTTATTACTTAAGATCCTTTCGTTCTATGGCTTTTTGTATTTCACTCAGTAAAGAATCATCGTGGTAGCGTGCGTCTTTTCTACATATTGCAACCACACGATGATACGCACTTTCAATGCGACTCAGTACGGCTTTAATATCATCATCTCGAAGCCCCAAGCGATTGCCGTATGCAAGCAAGCTTTTACTCGTTGGGTAAGTTTTACTCTTATTCAATTTTAAAGCCATCTTGCCATCTAATTCTGGATAAACATCAGTGCACACTACATCATAAACTGGCGCTAATGCTCTAGCAGAAGTGGGGTTCTCATAAAGCATGCCAAAGTTTTTAAGATGCGCGTCACCATCTCGCAAATAACAAGAAAGTGCCACGCGCTCAAACAACCTTCTCAATTGAACAACACGACCTTCCCCTGCAAATAACTCAACCGCTTGCGCGATCATTTCGTAACTACCTTCATATTTTTGATTTGCTGTACGGCCAGTCAACACAGCCATGTCTTCAAAACCCAAAGCCGTACCATCTTGTTTGCGATCAAAACGAGACATAATGAATAACAAACCATCATCAGAAAGCCAAAAGTCTGGCACAGTCAAACCAGCTTCTTTAGCCACTAACATACAAAAATATTCGTTTCGAGCAAGGCCTGGATAATCGTCACCTTCAGCTTTAACAATCACCGTTTTTAGTGGTAATGCGGCATGTTCTGCTGGTATGCTAACAACATTGCCGTCAACTAAATTGCTATTAGTCAACGGAACTAGCGCTTTGGGCTGAACACCAGAAATACCTGAACCTAATGCATATTGGTCGACTAACCGTTTAAAAAGAACACCAGACGGTTGTGACAGCAATTCTTCTAAGCGCTCGCCACTATTCTCTGGTGGTGTTTCACCAGGTAGCGCATAGGTTAAACGCCCAATTTGATTACTTCCAGCCAAATACAACAGAAACATATCACTTGGCGCACCCATGCGCTGCAAGCGTTCTTCAATAATATAACGTAGATAACCCTCTGGACGGTTCATGGCAAACACGCTCATCAGGTCACCGCTGGTATAGCTTTCTTGTCGCACTGGCATCACGAGGGATATTGCTAACGTATCACCAACCTGACGATAATTAAAGATGTAGCGACTTTCTTTACTCAATAAACCACTCAAGCCTTGCGGCGTATGAATTTCAAGTTGATGAATTTTATTGAAGAGCCTCTCAATAGAGAATGGTTCAGCCATACTTATCCTTCATCTTTGAATATGGTCGAAAGCTCTTCATACGCAACGGCATCTCTAGGCCGCAAAGCTAGCTCACAGCCCAATGCATTAGCAATTCGGCAAAGTTCTTTTAAACCTATGTTACCCGCGCTTTCTGCATTAGTTATTGTACGACGTGCCACTTTTGCCTGTTCGGAGAGTGCTTGCTGACTAATGTTGCGCGTGCGCCGCTGCTTGCGCAGTTCGGTTGCAAGTCGTTCTATATTAGTGATGGGCTGCGTATTTGTATTTATGAGCGTCATAATGCGCATAATATACACTAAAAAATAAATTAGTGCATTATATTGCGCATAAATAGGCAACGTTGCAGACAAAAAAGCAAGTCCCGCCAGATAGTCTAAATTCGCTAAAAATGGCTATTTGCGGAAAAGTTAGGTAATTGCGGAAATAAATAAAGCGGCTTAACTCTCGTTAAGCCGCCTTGGTATTGGTAGGGCGTGCGGGGATCGAACCCACGACAAACGGATTAAAAGTCCGCTGCTCTACCAGCTGAGCTAACGCCCCATTTTTTGGGAACCGCGATTATGCTGGAAAGCGTGGTTTTGGTCAACGACTGATTTGGTTTTTAACCATAATTAATGGTTAAAACGTAATAAACATAAGTCAAGTTAAATATCCATCTAAATCACCTTCTGAAATCATAGTTAAGTAAAAACTATTCCCCTGATATAATTAGCGATTAGTTAAGGAGTTTTTATGAGAATAATATTACTTGGCGCGCCCGGCGCTGGCAAAGGCACACAAGCCACTTTTATTAAAGAAAAATTTAATATCCCGCAAATTTCGACTGGTGATATGTTACGCGCTGCTGTTAAGGCAGGCACACCACTTGGGGTGGAGGCCAAAGGCCATATGGATAGCGGCGGCCTAGTGCCTGATGCGGTGATTATTGGGCTCGTGAGTGAGCGCATTAAAGAAGCCGATTGTGCAAATGGCTTTTTGTTTGATGGTTTTCCACGCACTATACCGCAAGCGGATGCCATGAAGGCTGCGGGCGTGGTTATTGATTACGTGGTAGAAATTGACGTTCCTGATAGCGCAATCATAGAACGTATGAGCGGTCGCCGCTCGCATCCTGCTAGTGGACGTACTTATCACGTCAAATTCAATCCGCCCAAAGTAGCAGGTAAAGATGATGTAACAGGTGAAGATTTAGTGCAGCGCGAAGATGACAAAGAGGAAACGGTAAAAAAACGCTTGGATGTGTATCATAGCCAAACCAAACCATTGGTAGATTATTATGCAAATTGGGCTAAAAGTGGCTTAGCAGGCGCACCAAAACACGTAAAAGTGAATGGATTGGGCGAGATGAACGGCATTCGAGATAACATTTTCGCAGAGCTTACATAGTCTATTTTAGCTTATCCTCAATAATGAGCAATCATGAAGATACTACCGACAGGATCGAGCGGTGAACCATGAGCGAAAACGATAAACCAGCCACTGAAAACTCAGCTTACAGCTTTCCAGTGATACGTAAAATCAAGGCTCGCGCTATTATAAGCTGGCTCCAAGCTGGCGTTAAAGACACTCGTATCGGCGGACTAGCCAGCCTATTCTACGGGGTTATTTTTGCTGGTGCCGGCATGCTAATGCATACAGTAATTTTAAAAGCGTATTGGCTATTAGCTAGCCTAACAACGGGGTTTCTCCTACTTGGGCCATTTCTTGCGATGGGTCTTTATGATTTGAGTCGGCGCATGGAACTAGGTGAACCGCCTAAGCTAGCCCCGACTCTCACTGCTTGGCGTCTAAATCTTACCAATGTTGGGATATTTGCTGGGGTGCTAGTTGTGGTGCTGCTGATTTGGGCGCGTTCATCAATGGTTATTTTTGCGCTGTTTTTTGACGGGGCATTGCCTACTTTTACTGATGTCGTGCTAAACGTTATTACATTCAAACAACCTATCTTTACGCTCGTCTATTTTACTATTGGCGGGCTCTTTGCCGCCTTCATTTTTTCCGTCAGTGTTATCGCCATACCTTTAATGGCAGATCGTAAGACCGATGCGATTACTGCAGCGATAGCCAGCCTTCTCGCCGTTGCCCGAAATCCTGGCCAGATGCTACTTTGGGCTCTATGCATCGTGGCACTTGTCGGCATCGGTTTTGCAACAAGTTTTCTTGGTCTGATTGTAACCATGCCAATCGCTGGGCATGCGAGTTGGCACGCTTACCGAGACTTGGTCGAGGCGAATAACCACCAGTACAAAAGCGCATAGCAATAGCACAATGAACAAAAAGATTTCCTTTCAGATTTTACTATTGTGGCTTTTTTTGGTCATTCTTGGACTCAATGGCCGTTCTTATTTCCCCATCGATGAAACACGCTATGTCACCGTAGCATGGAACATGTGGCTGAACGGGGATTATTTAGTGCCATATCTAAACGGCATTGCCTACAGTCACAAGCCTCCGCTGCTATTTTGGCTGATTAATATTGGTTGGAAGATTTTTGGTGTCAATGATTGGTGGCCACGACTAATTCCTTCTTTATTCGCGCTAGCTAGTGTGTTTATTACACGTAAAATTTCTAACAGAATATGGCCTGCACAAATTAATCTAAAAGACAGCGCCTCTCTCATCCTGATTGGAAGCGGTTTGTGGATCATATACTCCACCGCACTCATGTTCGATATGATGATTGCCTTTTTCACCGTGCTTGGTGTTTGGGGTTTGTTAATTGCCCTGCAAGAACGCGCTATAAGAGGCTGGTTATTGCTCACACTCGCCATTGGCGGTGGCTTGCTGGCAAAAGGACCAACAATACTATTGCAATTATTGCCTGTCGCCTTACTCGCTAACTGGTGGAGCGCAGATAAAAACCTCAGCGCCAAAAATTGGTATTTACCTTTGCTTTATTCTGTTCTTGGTGGGGCGCTTATGGTCTTGGCTTGGGCTATCCCCGCAGGAATACATGGTGGCAGCGTTTATCAGCATGATATTTTTTGGGGACAAACTGCTAACCGCATGGTCAATTCATTCGCCCACGAGCGTCCCTTATGGTGGTATCTGGCCTACATGCCTTTACTATTCTTTCCTTGGCTACTTTGGGGTGCATTCTGGAAAGGCATATTTAACCTGAAAATCGATATGGGCATTCGCTTTTGCATTGCCTGGGCATTGCCAGTTTTTATTGCATTTTCATTCATTAGCGGTAAGCAAGTACATTATGTTCTGCCAATTTTCCCCGCCATGGCTCTATTGGTGGCGCGCTATAGCGCAGTTGCACATCATATAGAAAATCAAACAAATTCACGCTTCCAACTATTACCGATTGCCTTGTCATTGCTTATACTTGGCGCTGTTTTGTTTGCTCTACCTCAATATGCGCAATCGCACGCCAACCTTGCCAGCTGGATTCAAAAAATTCCGCAATGGTTAGGCATATTTATCATATTATTAGCTGCTTTAGTTTACTATTTACCTAAAAAAACCGTGTCACAAGTGACCGCACAGCTATCCATCTCAACCATCGCTTTGACCACCATTTTGATGTACGTGCTCATGCATAGCACTGGCAGCGCTTACGATGTCAGGCCAATCAGCACGAAACTTAATCAACTAGAATCACAAAACATCCCAGTCGCTTACATGGGCCGCTATCCAGGTATTTTTAATTTCCTCGGTAGACTTGAGAAATCACCAGAAAACGTGAATAGAGTGAGCATTGAACCTTGGTTTGCAGCGCATCCCAATGGTCGCGTGATTGAATATTTTGATGAGCCAAGCGATGTGAATCAGAACCAAGTTGAATTTACACAAGCCTATAAAGGCGCTGCAATAGCGATTTTAAACCATGAGCAATGGCTGACGAACAAAAAATCGCCTTCTTCTCAACAAGACGATTAGCGTTTTAGTCGCACCTGGGCATGGTTTATAAGTATGCTTCAAGTATAATCTCGTTTTAACCAACACGTAAATAGCGCCATGCAACAGCAATATCCTTTCAAACAAATCGAACAACAGGCACAACAATATTGGGAGTCCAATAAAACTTTTGCCGCATCAGAAACTAGCGATAAACCTAAATACTACTGTTTATCGATGTTCCCCTACCCAAGCGGGCGCTTGCATATGGGCCATGTGCGCAACTACACCATTGGCGACGTACTCAGCCGTTTTCACCAAATGAAAGGCTACAACGTTATGCAGCCGATGGGCTGGGACGCGTTTGGTTTGCCTGCAGAGAACGCCGCTATTGCCAATAAAACTGCGCCAGCTAAATGGACGTATGAAAACATAGAACACATGAAAACCCAGCTAAAACAGCTGGGTTTAGGCGTAGATTGGGATAGAGAAATTGCCACTTGCAAACCCGAATATTACAAATGGGAGCAATGGCTTTTTACCGAGCTTTTCAAAAAAGGTTTAATTTACAAAAAAACTGCGACGGTGAATTGGGATCCAGTTGACGGCACGGTTTTAGCCAATGAGCAAGTGATTGACGGCCGTGGCTGGCGTAGCGGCGCGTTGATCGAAAAGCGCGATATTCCACAATATTTTATGAAAATTACGGCTTATGCCGAAGAGTTGTTGAATGGCTTGGACAAGCTTGACGGCTGGCCAGAACAAGTAAAAACCATGCAGCGCAACTGGATAGGCAAAAGCTACGGTTGCGAAGTGGAGTTTCCAATTGTTGGTCAATCAGGAAATCTAAAGGTATACACCACTCGCCCAGATACCTTGATGGGCGCGACTTATGTGGCCGTGGCGGCAGAACACGCACTTGCAACTTTAGCCACAAAAGATAACCCGAAACTCGCTGAATTTATCGCCGAATGCAAACGCGGCAGCGTTGCAGAAGCAGATGTTGCGACTGCCGAGAAAAAAGGCATGGACACCGGTTTGTTTGTCACGCACCCGCTGAACGGTGAGCAACTACCAGTTTGGATAGCGAATTATGTGCTTGCCAGTTACGGCGAAGGCGCCGTGATGGCGGTGCCCGCGCATGACGAGCGCGATTTTGAGTTTGCGAAGAAATATAATTTATCTATTAAACAAGTCATCGAATTCAAATCGTTTGATAAAAAAGAATTCCTCGCAAAATTAATTACTGAGCAGTCTGGTCGCGGTGACGGTTATGGATACGGAGATGGCGAGGGAGGCGGCCATGGCGATGGAATATTCCCATATACGGTTGACCGCTGGCAAGAATGGTATGCAAATAAAACCGTTGGCATTTGCGTAAACTCTGGAAAATACGATGGTCTAAATTTCGAACAAGCGTTTAACGCGATTGCCGCAGATTTAGAAGCAAAAAATCTTGGCAAAAAGCGCACGCAATTTCGCCTGCGCGATTGGGGTGTTTCACGTCAGCGTTATTGGGGTTGTCCGATTCCGATTATTCATTGTGCCAAATGCGGTGAAGTACCGGTGCCTGCAGAGCAGCTTCCAGTGCGACTTCCAGAGGATGTGACGATGGATGGCGTTGTTTCGCCGATTAAAAAAGACCCAAGTTTTTACGAAACCACTTGCCCTACTTGCGGTGGCAAAGCCACGCGCGAAACAGATACTTTAGACACTTTCTTTGAATCGTCTTGGTATTTTGCACGTTATGCCAGTTTTGATTGCGATACAGCTATGGTGGATGAGCGCGCCAATTATTGGTTGCCGGTTGACCAATATGTAGGCGGTATCGAGCATGCAATTTTGCATCTGTTATATGCGCGCTTTTTTAACAAGCTGATGCGCGATGTCGGCTTAATTAAAAACGATGAGCCTTTCACCAATTTGCTGACTCAAGGCATGGTGCTAAAAGATGGCTCGAAAATGAGCAAATCCAAAGGTAATACGGTAGACCCGCAAGCGCTCATCGATACCTACGGAGCAGATACGGCGCGGCTTTTTATGATGTTTGCTGCACCGCCAGACCAAAGCCTAGAATGGGCAGATAGCGGCGTTGAAGGCGCAAGCCGATTTTTAAAACGTTTGTGGAAAGCTTGTTATGAGCATGTTGAATTGGGTGCAGTTATCGCATACACACAAGGTGAATTATCGGCTGAACTCAAACAATTACGCCTACAATTGCACCAAACCATAGAAAAAGTAGGCGACGATTACGGCCGCCGCCACAATTTTAATACGGCGATTTCGAGCGTGATGGAATTAATGAACGCGCTGGCAAAAATCGAAGCAACCGATGAAACGACACGGAGCGTGCGCCAAGAGGTTTTGCAGAATGTTGCCTTACTATTATCCCCAATCGTGCCACATATTTGTCAAGCACTTTTTTCTGAATTATGCCCTGCAAACCATATTCTACGCGCAGGTTGGCCGGAAGCCAATAAAGACGCCATGGTACAAGATACGGTGGAATATGTGGTGCAAGTGAATGGAAAATTACGCGGCAACCTTAGCGTTTCGCGTGAGGCTGACAAAACAACGATTGAAAAAATGGTGCTGGAACAAACTTATGTGACAAAGTTTTTGCTAGAAGGCACATCTGTGCGTAAAATCATTGTTGTGCCTAATAAGTTAGTAAATGTGGTGATTGCATAAATGTTAAAACTCAGCCTTCGTGCATTGCTTTATGTTGTAATTACAGCCAGCTTGATTAGCTGTGGATTTCATTTGCGTGGCACCAGCGATATTGCATTTAATAGCATATTCGTTCAAGGCAACACGCTAGTAATCTCAAAACATCTCAAAAAGTCACTGACGACTAATGGCGTAAAAGTGCAAGAAAATGCTGAAGGTGCTGAACTATTGCTTGAAATGGTGGGCGAAGAGAGCGAGAAACGCATTTTATCTCTAGCTGGTAAAGGTACGGTAAACGAGTTTGAGCTGTATTATCGTGTGCATTACCGCACCAAAGCTGCAGATGCGCCGACTTGGAGCCCAGTGCAAACGGTGGAAGCACGGCGTGATTTTACTTACAGCGATGCGAATTTACTAGCCAAACAAGGCGAAGAAAAACGTCTGAATGAAAGCATGCAACAAGATGTATTAAGCAGCTTAATACGCAGGCTTTCTGCACTTAAAAAGTGAGTACAGTAAAAATAACCGCAATCTACCTATGCGTTTAGACTCAAGTCAACTGAAACAACACCTTACGCAAAACTTATCGCCACTTTATGTATTAGTTGGAGATGAGCCTTTAGCTCAAAGTGAATGTTTAGATGCACTACGGCAGACTGCGCGCAAAGCGGGTGCAGATGAGCGTAGTAGTTTTATTGTTGAGCGCAACTTTAACTGGCAACAAATTCAGCAGTTTTCACAGGCGCTCTCGCTGTTTTCTTCCCTGCGTATTCTCGAAATCTATATTCCAAGCGGCAAACCTGGCGTTGATGGCGGCAAAGCACTGACTGGGCTTGCTACAAATTTGATTCCTGATACCACTACAATTATTGTACTACCCAGTTTGGAACGCGAAGCTAAAAATAGTGCCTGGTTTAATGCCTTGCAAAATGCAAGCACCATAATTGAGCTGAAAGAAATCGCACCAAACCAATTGCCACAGTGGCTTGGGACTAGATTAGCACAGCGAAATCAAAGCACTAATGCAGCCTCACTTGCCTTTATTGCGCATCAAGTAGAAGGCAATTTATTGGCAGCGCATCAAGAAATTCAAAAGCTGGCATTGTTATATCCTGCTGGAGAAATCAGTGCGGATGCGGTGCGCGAGGCGGTTTTAAACGTTTCGCGCTATGATGCTTTTCAGCTTGGCGAGGCAGTATTGGCAGGCGATACAGGCCGTACTTCACGTATTCTGCAAGGGTTGCAAGACGAAGGTGAAAATCCAGTGGCTGTCATGAATCCGCTGATGTGGGTATTACGGCCTTTGGTGCGCATTAAGCAGGCTGAAGCGCGCGGTGAAAACGTGATGAATGCAATGACCAATGCACGCATTTACGGTGATAGGCAATCGCTGGTGAAGCGCGCATTGACAAGACTTAGCTTGCGTCAGCTTGAAGCCGCATTACAAAAACTATGCGACATCGACAAAACTGCCAAAGGTGTCATGCAAGGCGACGCTTGGCTGGAACTTTCGAGATTATGCTTCGGGCTAGCCAAAGTCCGTAGCCGCTAGTTTATACAGCCGCAAAAAAGTATAATGCCAGCTATGGATATTAAACAATACATGAAAAACGTTGGTATTGCTGCGCGTGCCGCTTCGCGATTAATGGCGAGCGCAGATACCAACGCCAAAAATCTAGCACTCAGCTATATCGCAAACGCAATTTTGCGCGATCAATCTGCGCTGCTAGCCGCTAACAAGCAAGATGTTGATGCAGCCAAAGCAAATGGCTTAGATGCTGCTATGTTAGATAGACTCACACTCACTGAAAAGTCTATTATCGCCATGGCTGAAGGTTTGCAGCAAATCTCTGCCTTGCCAGACCTTATTGGCGAAATGAGCAACTTTAAATACCGCCCAAGCGGCATACAAATAGGCCAAATGCGTGTGCCTTTGGGCGTCATCGGTATCATTTACGAAGCACGTCCAAACGTAACTGTGGATGCCGCAGGCCTTTGTATTAAATCTGGCAATGCCTGCATTTTACGAGGTGGAAGTGAGGCAATACATTGTAATCAAGCATTGGCAAAACTTGTGCATGAAGGCTTAGAAAAAGCAGGCTTACCTAAATCTGCTGTGCAAGTGATTGAAACGACGGATAGACAAGCCGTGGGCGAGCTGATCACAATGAAAGAATATGTGGATGTTATCGTACCACGTGGCGGTAAGAGCCTCATTGAGCGCATTAGCAATGATGCGCGTATTCCAGTGATTAAGCACTTAGATGGCAATTGCCATGTGTATATTGATGATGATGCTGATTTAGCTAAAGCATTACCAATACTGGAAAACAGTAAAACACAACGCTTAGGCACTTGTAATACAGCAGAATCTTTGCTGGTGGCGCGTTCGGTCGCTCGAAGCATGCTGCCAGCACTGGCGTCAATGCTGAGTTCCAAGGGCATTGAAGTACGGGGCTGCAAAGAAACCTGCGCGTTAGTTAAAGAAGCTAAATTGGCGACTGAAGAAGATTATTACACCGAATATTTGGCTGCAATTATCTCATGTAAAGTAGTGAGCGGCGTGGATGAAGCAATTGCACATATTAACCAATACTCATCGCAACACACAGAAGCGATTGTGACGGAAAACTATACTAGCGCTCGCAAATTCTTACGTGAAGTGGATTCTAGCAGCGTAATGGTCAATGCCTCCACAAGATTCGCAGATGGCTTTGAGTACGGCTTTGGGGCCGAAATTGGCATCTCGACAGACAAACTACACGCACGTGGACCTGTTGGTTTAGAAGGATTAACTTCGCTCAAATATATCGTGCTGGGTGATGGCCAGGTACGCGCTTAAGTCGAATGGAAATAGCTTTATAAATGGATACCTTGAGCCACGCACTTTGGGGCTATGGCTTATTTGGCTATAAACGCTATGCTGCACTAGCACTTTTTTTTGGCGCCATGCCAGATTTAATCTCATTTGGCGCGTTCATGTTTCTGCAAATCATCTATGGTAATTGGCATGCTGGCGCACCGCCAATCGACACGCTCCCAGCTTGGTTGTTTACTAATTATTCAATTGGGCACAGTTTTATTGTGAGTTTTTCTGTTATTGCCTTAGTGACTTTGTGGCGCAAAGAGTTTGCCTTCGCCATGCTGGGTTGGCCATTTCATATTGTGCTTGATTTTCCGTTTCATTCGTTCCAGTATTTCCCCACGCCAATGTTTTGGCCAATTTCTGATTTTAAAATTGATGGTATTCCTTGGTCACATTGGTATATTTGGTTCCCAAATGTGGCTGGCATTATGATGCTTTTTTACTATCGCCGCCGCCAAAAGCTTCGCCCGCGATGAATAAGCTAGTAGGTATTTTGGGTGGTACTTTTAACCCCATTCACTATGGCCATTTACGCATGGCACAAGAATTGGCTGACGCGCTTGGTTTGTGCGAAGTTCGATTTATTCCTTCCGCCAACCCACCTCATAAAGTAACACCAATAGTTTCTGCAAAGCATCGTGCTGCAATGGTGAAATTGGCGATTGCTGATAATGCTTTATTTAAACTTGATACGCGTGAACTAGAGCGTTCTGGAGCTTCTTACACAATTGATACATTAATTTCGTTAAGCGAAGAATTGGGTAGAGAGATTGACCAAAATATTGCGTTTTGCTTAATAATGGGTAGTGATGCGTTTGCTAAACTCAACATCTGGCATCGCTGGCAAGAACTATTAAATTACTGCCATATAGTGCTTGTGCAAAGGTCTAGCTCTTTACTTAATCAGCCTAAGCTAGCTGATGAGTTGACAGTGCTTTTACATGATCATTACACAGAAAATGTGATCGACTTAACAAATAATGCAACGGGTTACATCCATATGCAAAAAATTACAGCACAGGATATTTCTGCTACGAGCATTCGCGATAATTTGAAGTTGGGAATAAGCCCACGCTATTTAACGCCGAATCAGGTGATCGAATATATTGAGCGCAAAAATCTATACTTATAAGCTTATATAGTGAGTTTCATCCATAAAAAAAGCCTCCTTGCGGAGGCTTTTTTATTCAAACAAAAACTGTATTAAGCAAGTTTTGCTTTACTTTTACGACGTGACAAGCCAAACATACCTAATGCTGAAGCCAATAGTGGCAAAGCAGCTGGAACTGGTACTGAACGAACACCAACAACGTAGTCGTCATAGTCGCTATTAACACGTGCTGAGTCATTGTAGCCTACTAAGAAATCAAACAAATGACCAGTAGCGTCAGTTAAACCAAAAGTATTTAAGAAAAACAAAATACCTCTGTAAGTTCCGTTCACATCGCCATTATGAAAAATACCAGCACAGCCAGCGCTATGGCAACCATCTTGACCAAAACCAAAGTTAACTTGACCAGCGTTTACTTGCATACTGTTGGTATCACCAATATGACCGCCATTACGCAAACCGTTCATACGGGTGTTACCCATATAAAAGTTACCAATGGAAGCCACTTGGCCTAAATATGTTGCAGTAAATGAGCCAGTATGACGTGCATTTAAAGAACCAGCGTAACCACTCACGTATCCAGCTTCAGGAATTGAAAGAATTGGACCCCATCCGCCATCAGAAGGTGTGATATTTATCGCTACACCATTTGTAACTAACTCTGAACCACCACTTACTATGTTTGCATTAGCAAGTGTTGCCGCTAATAACAAACTAACTCCTACGAAAAGCTTTTTCATCATAATTCCCCTACTCTAGTTAAAAAAAACAAAATAATCTGTTGACGGTTCGATATTAGGTGCTAGGTGCTAGGTCATCAATAGCCCGAATGGGCTATAGAAATATTGACACTATTTACGACAAACGCCATAACCAACCTAACACGTTGAATTTATTGTAATTACAGCAACTAAACGGGGTGAAATTTACATTCAAACATACTGTTTTGATGTATTTTTTTTGCAACTGTTGCAATATTTTCGTTGTAAAACTGCATATTTTGGTCAATTTGATTAGCTACCCAACCATGCAAAGTCAATTGCCGCACTTTAATTGCTTCTACCGTCAGTAAAGTGTGATTAATACAGCCCAACTTCATCCCTACCGTGACTATTATAGGGATATTTAGTGCAATAGCCAAATCTGCCATCGTTTCATTGTCATTTATCGGCACTAAGAAACCACCTGCACCTTCAACAATCACAATATCTGCGACTGTTGCTAACGCATCAAAAGCTTGTTTAATCACTTCTATTTCAATCTCAACACCCGCAAGTTCTGCGGCAATATGGGGCGCGATTGCTTCTTTAAAACTATAAGGGTTAATCAATTCGCGTGGTGCTTTTACATTGCTGGCTGCTTCTAGTTTCAGCACGTCATCATTCACCCATTTGCCGTCTACGAACTCGCAACCCGCCGCGACGGGCTTCATGCCAACGACTTTGTAACCTTGAGCCACATATTGCCGAATAAGTTTGCAAGCAACATAGGTTTTGCCTACGTTAGTATCCGTGCCTGTGATGAAAAATGCTTGCTTCATGCTTTTTTCATAAATGTAATCGGCGCAAACTCATGCTCTACAGGCCTCATGGATACTGGTCTCCAGGCATGTCCGTAAATAACTTCGAATGTTGCTGGTAATTTGCCTTCTATGCGGAATTGCTCGTAATGTTGTGTTAAATTTTGCAAAAAGCCTTTACCCTGCAAACCACGCGCACGGCCAAAGGTTGCGTTATGCGCACCTATACTTTTTAGGTCTTTCATCACACCTTTTACATCGTCGTAGGTAAGCGTGTAATACTCTACATCCAGGACTGGTGCGCTAAAACCAGCGCGCGTTAGCGCATCGCCAATATCATGCATGTCTATAAATCTGCTCACATGCGTGTGACCATTATTGCTTGCAGCGCGCAGCTCTTTTAAGGTATCTGGTCCAAAAGTGCTAAACATAAATAGCGATTCTGGCTGCAACACCCGCGCCAGAATCGCTATTTATGTTTAGCACTTTTGGACCAGATACCTTAAAAGAGCTGCGCGCTGCAAGCAATAATGGTCACACGCATGTGAGCAGATTTATAGACATGCATGATATTGGCGATGCGCTAAC
>JANNFN010000117.1:0-25262 GCA_031379885.1 Methylotenera sp. | reverse complement strand
GATGTGCCATGCACCGCATCTGGCATTGTTCGTCGGCATGTTGATATCAAATGGTTGCGGCGCGAGACCGATATTGCCAAATTTTGCACGCAACAGGCAGTCATTTTGGCTAATTTGTGGCAATTATTGGCAAAAGGCGGTAAATTACTCTATGTAACGTGTTCGATTTTTAATGAAGAAAATCAGCAGCAGATTGATCATTTTTTGCAAAAAACAAGTGATGCAACTCAATTGCCACTTTTATTGACTAAAGACATTGATAAAAATATTCAAATTATAGATGGCCAACTTATACCTACAAGCCAGCATGATGGCCTTTTTTACGCGCTCCTTCAAAAAGCTTAGCCATTTATTTTGCATCGGCTTGCTTCTGCTAGGCGCAGCCGCTTTCGCTTTCGCAGCCTCCAGCAGTATCAGTATAAAAAGTGCAGAACTACAGCCACTAGATGAATATTACAGTTTGAATGCTGACGTGGATATTAACCTTGATAATGAAATTGAAGAGGCAGTGAATAAAGGTGTGCCACTTAATTTTTTGGTTGAATTTCAAATTGTTAGCCCACGTAAATATTGGTTTGATGATGAAATTGTCACTGCTTCTCAAAATGTTATTTTAAGTTATCACGCGCTTACTAGGCAGTACTTGGTTAAGCGTGGCTCACATCAACAATCCTTTGAAACTTTAAGTGAGGCCACACAGGAGCTTGCAGAGTTGAATGAATGGAAAGTGGTTGAAAAATCATTATTAGAAAAAGGTGAAGTATATAACGCCGCACTATTGATTCGGTTAGACCAAACTAAGCTGCCCAAGGCGATTCAAGTGGATACAATAGCTTCAGAAAAATGGAATTTAACTTCACAAAAATTTGAGTGGGCTTTAAAAGAGCAGAAACAATAATGCATCAAACTAGCAAGCGATGAGATATATTTTATTTGTAAGTGTGGCGTTAGGGCTGGTGTTGTTATACCTGCTTTCGCTTGCAAGTGCGAATACTGCTATTTCTGGCGATTATTACAAAATCTTGTTGTATATCAACATTGCCTTAGCTGGTGCACTCATTGTACTCATTGGTTTTCAGCTATGGCATTTGGCAAAAAAAATCCGTAGTGGCGTGATGGGCAGTCGCCTTACGCTTCGCCTGCTAGGTACCTTTGCCTTGATGGCGATTATTCCTGGGCTGATTGTTTATTTAGTTTCGGTGAATTTTTTAACGCGCTCTATCGAATCTTGGTTTAACGTTAAAGTGGAATCCGCCTTAGATGGTGGCTTGAGTTTGGGTCAGCGCGCACTAGATATTATGCTGGCAGATGTTGAAGAAAAAGCTGAAAACATGGCCATTACTTTAGCTTTTCAGCCATCTCGTGGCCAATTTAGTTTGCTAAATGATTTGCGCGAAAAATCAGGTATTCAAGAAGCGGTTTTACTGACACCGCAAGGTCGTATCATTTCAATTTCCAGTAGTGATTCAAATAGTTTTTTACCAGAGCTACCTAGCTTGCAGCAGTTGCGACAAGCGCAAAATCGCGTTTATGGCAAAATTGAGCCTATCCCCAATAAGGGGCTCTATTTGCGGGTTTTAGCACCAGTCAATGCGCAAGAGATTTCAGGCGAGACGCGCATTTTACAATTGTTACAGCCAGTGCCAAAGTCTCTGTCTAATACGGCAGAGGCGGTGCAAGATGTATACCGTGATTATCAAGAGCTTTCTTACAGTCGCAATTCACTTAAAGATATTTTTAAACTCACTTTAACTCTGGTGCTGATGTTAGCCATGTTATCTGCACTGGCGATAGCGTTTGTATTAAGTCGTAGAATAACGCAGCCACTGACGGTTTTGGCTGAAGGCACGCGCGCTATTGCGAGCGGTGATTACAGCAAAATGCTACCAGAGCATGGTAAAGATGAGCTGGGAATATTGGTGAAATCATTTAATAGTATGACGCGCCAGCTCGATGATGCCACCAAGGCTGCAGAGCGCAACCGCGCTAGAGTTGAGGCTGCACGTGGTTATTTAGAGACTATCTTGGCGCATTTATCATCGGGCGTATTGGCGATAAATGAAAAGGCTGAACTGCGCACCTACAACGTTGCGGCAAGTAGTATTTTGGGTATCAATCTTGCGCCATTTGAAAATAAAGCATTTGCCAAAATTAGCGAAGCCCAACCCTTTTTGGCGGAGTTTATACAATTGTTGCAATCGCACTTTGAGTTTACTAAAGCTAAAGATCAGGAAAAATTAGAGCTAACTAAGCAGCTTGAAATTGTGAGACCGCAAGGCAAGCAATTGTTACTATTGCGCGCTACTCGCTTGCCTGCGAGCGCAGGAAATGGCTTTGTGGTGGTATTTGATGATGTCACCACGATGGCGCAAGCCCAGCGCGATGCAGCTTGGGGTGAGGTGGCACGTCGTTTAGCCCATGAAATTAAAAATCCACTAACGCCGATTCAGCTTTCTGCTGAGCGCTTGCAACATAAATTAAGCGCTAAATTAAATGAAGATGATGCTAATGTATTGCAACGTGGGACTGATACTATCGTGAATCAAGTAAGTGCTTTAAAAAGCATGGTGAATGAGTTTAGTGAGTATGCGCGTGCGCCTTCGGCCAATTTAAGCAAACTTAATATTAATAAACTAATTAAAGATGTCTCGGCGCTTTATGATAGTGCACAAGTTAAAATTACCTTTAATTTAATGCCTAATATGCCAGATATAAAAGGCGATGCGACTATGTTGCGACAAGTGTTGCATAATTTAATGCAAAATGCACAAGACGCGCTTAAGCAAGTAGAAAGCCCTGAAATTTTAGTACAAACCTCATTTGATGTGGCAGCCATTAAGCTCACTGTAAAAGATAATGGGCAAGGTTTCCCAATAGATCTACTTTCACATGCTTTTGAGCCCTATGTAACCACTAAAGCACATGGTACGGGTTTGGGTTTGGCCATTGTTAAAAAAATGATTGAAGAACATTTTGGACAAATTAAAATAGAAAACAACCTAACAGGTGGTGCCTGTATTACTATTGTGTTGCCAATTGAAAATATGAATGAGAATGATGTAAAAAGCAAAAGTAATGTAAAAAATGAGCCTAAAGTAAAAGTGCGCGCTAAAAATCAGGCAACGAAAAGTGGCAAACAAAAAATGGCCAAAGTAGCATAAGTAAGTAGAGCAGAAAAAGGAAAGTAAAAAATGGCGTCAAGAAATATTTTGGTGGTGGATGATGAAATTGGTATTCGCGAATTATTAAGCGATATTTTGCTCGATGAAGGTCATCAATTCTCATTGGCGGAGAATGCTCAAGCGGCGCGCGACTCACGCCTAAAACAGCGCCCAGATTTAGTCTTGCTAGATATTTGGATGCCAGATTGCGATGGCATTAGTTTGCTGAAAGAATGGGGTAATGCTGGCCTGCTAACCATGCCTGTGGTGATGATGTCGGGGCATGGCACGATTGATACCGCAGTAGAAGCCACCCGCATTGGTGCTTTTGATTTTTTAGAGAAGCCAATTGCATTACAAAAACTACTTAAAACCGTGACTGCAGCACTAAAACATGCAGAAAATTTGCCTAAGACGGAAATGAATCTGGCCAGCTTTGGCAAAAGTTTAGTGATTAATGAGTTAAAACAGCGCTTAGAGCAAATTTCGCGTACTAAAAATGCGCTACTGTTGATTGGAAAAAAGGGCGGTAGTGTGGAGTTATGCGCACGCTTTTTACACAGTGCCGACACGCCTTGGCTTGGCTTAACTGAGTATGAGAAGTTAGCTACCGCGCCATTGGAACTGTTAGAACAAGCGCGAGATGGCATCATATTTATTGATGAGGTTTCTGCGCTTAATAAAACCGAGCAAAAAGGTTTGCAATTATTGCTGGCAAAGGCTGAGAAATATCAAGTGCGTGTTGTATGTGCGAGCTATTTAAGCCTGCCACAATTAGTTGAAAACGAGCAGTTTGATAACACTTTGCTGCAAGTGTTATCTACAAGTACGCTCAAAGTACCCGCCTTAAACGATCATCGTGAGGATATCCCTGATCTTGCCACGGCAATGGCGAATTTGCTGGTAGAAACAGTTGGCGTAAATTACAAAATGTTTGATATCGCTGCTTTAAATGCGCTTCGCAATGCAGATTGGCCGGGCGATTTGGCTGAGTTAGAAGCAGTGGTACAAAATTTAATGATAAGTAGTTTAGAAGAAAAAATCACCCTAAATGATGTGACTCGTGTGCTGGATCAATTTACCACAAGCCCAGAAAATCGAGAGTCTAAATTACAATCATTGCCAGTTAATTTAGCGTTGCCATTGCGTGAGGCGCGTGATGATTTTGAGCGTTTTTATTTTCAACATCACATGGCTGTCATTAGCAGCAATATGAGTAAATTGGCCGAAATTTCTGGCTTAGAGCGCACCCATTTGTATCGCAAATTGAAACAGCTTGGAATTAAGATAAAAGGTTGATTTTTAAATGCCCTGGAAGCCGCATGGATATTGGGCTGCAGGACATATATTTTCAATTTAACTTATTAATCTGAGAGTGTTAAAACTACAGGTGTATGGTCAGAAGGCCGCTCTAACTTGCGTGGCGCTTTGTCTATCACGCAACTTTCACATTTAGCTTTTAGATTATCACTCACTAAAATATGGTCAATACGCATGCCAAAATTGCGCCTAAACCCCATCATGCGGTAATCCCACCAGCTGAAGCTTTTTTCTGGCTGCTCAAACAATCTAAAACTATCGTGTAAGCCAAGCTCGGTGAGCTTTTCAAAAGCTTCGCGCTCACGCGGGCTAACCAAAATCTGTCCAATCCAAGCCGCTGGGTCATGGCAATCACGATCTTCTGGTGCAATGTTATAGTCACCTAAAAGTACTAAATTGGGATATTTTTCGATCTGCCCTGCAAGCCAATAGGTAAGCGCCTCTAGCCAGCGCATTTTATACGCGTATTTATCAGAATCTACGGCTTGGCCATTTACAATGTACACACAAATCACGCGTACGCCGTTAATGGTGGCGGAAATCACGCGCTTCTGCTCATCCTCAAAATCAACAATACCATGTTCAACATCTGTCATTGCATGCTTGCTTAAAATGGCCACGCCGTTGTAGGTTTTTTGGCCGTTATGAATCGACTGGTAGCCCGCCGCGCTTAAATCTTCATAAGGGAATTTACTATCTTCTTGCTTGGTTTCTTGCAAACAAAGCACATCAACAGGGTTGTCGCGAAGCCAATCCAATACGTGCGGCAAGCGCACGTTGAGCGAATTTACATTCCAAGTGGCAAGTTTCATGGCTTGAGCCACCAAACATGCTCGGTGGCTGGGCATTGACCTTTTAAGCCCCCTGCAAGCGCCTCACTGTCCAGTAAAGTTAAATTATAACTGGCTTGGTAGAGTTGTTTAACTTCGTCCGCGCTGATTGAAAAAGGCGGGCCAGCATGCAAAGTTTGATCGTATTCAAAGCAAATGAGCAATTGTGGCACTTGGTTTGCTAGATTTCGCGTAAGCGCCATTAAGTGCGTGGTATAGCTCTTGCGCATTTCATTTGGTAGCGCTACCAATGCCGCTCTGTCATAGATCGCATCTACTACGCCCAACATGGCTGGCGTTAGCTTAAAAATATCACCTACAAACATATCAATATTGGCTGCGCTGTAATGCGTTATTTCACCAAGTTTTTTTATGTTGGGTGTTAAGTTGAGGCTTTTAAATAAATCCTCAATCGCAATGTTACTCAATTCAGCCCCTGCAACGCGGTAACCCTGTGCTAGTAGCCAAGCTATATCTAAAGTTTTTCCACATAGGGGTAAAAATATGCGTGCGAATTGTTTGAGATTTAGTGCTTGGAGGTTTTTAACCAATAATGGGTTGGCTTCTGGTAAGTGAAAGCCAATCTCGTTTTTCTTCCACTTTTGATGCCAGAAGTTTGCTTGCATAGTGTTTAATCAGCGCCGCGATTTAATTGAGTCATTAACTCGCCATCCCATTATGCCGCAGAAGTGCGTCAATATTGGGTTCGCGGCCGCGAAAGGCAATAAACGACTCCATAGCAGGGCGGCTGCCACCTTGCGATAAAATCTCTTGCCAAAATTTTTGGCCAGCTTCGGCGCTCAACACGCCGCTTTCTTCAAATAAGCTATACGCATCGGCCGATAATACCTCCGCCCATTTGTAGCTATAATAGCCCGCGGCATAACCGCCAGCGAAAATATGCGAGAAGTTATTAGGGAATCGATTCCATGCGGGTGGGCGCACCACGGCAACGGCATCGCGAATCTCTTCAATTAAGGCCAATGGTGTTTTTGTACCATGCGGGTCAAATGTGCTATGCAGCGTGATGTCGAACAGTGAGAACTCAATTTGGCGCACAGTTTGCATGCCAGCCTGAAAGTTTTTGGCCGCGACCATTTTATCAAACAATGCACGCGGTAACTGCGCGCCCGTGTCAACGTGTTCAGTCATGTGGCGTAGCACATCCCATTCCCAGCAAAAGTTTTCCATAAACTGGCTGGGTAATTCAACCGCATCCCATTCCACACCTTTAATGCCAGAAACGCTGTAATCACTTACTTGGGTAAGCATGTGATGCAAACCGTGACCAAATTCGTGAAATAATGTAATCACTTCATCATGCGTAAATAGGGCTGGCTTATCGCCAACAGGAGCTGAGAAATTACAAGTTAAATACGCTACAGGTGTCGTCAGTTTATTATCGACTATGCGGCGGGTAATTGCCTCATCCATCCAAGCGCCACCGCGCTTGTTGTTGCGTGCATATAAGTCTAAGTAAAATTGACCAACAAGCTCACCATTAGGACGTGTTATCTGATAAAAGTGTGCATCTTTATGCCAAGTGGGAGAACTGGTTTTTTTAACAAATACACCAAAAATAGTCTCTATCACTTTAAATAAGCCAGCCATTACTTTAGCTTCTGGAAAGTATTGTTTTACTTCTAAATCAGAAAATGCGTATTTATCTTCACGTAATTTTTCAGATACGAAAGAAACATCCCAAGCCTGCATATCAACAACACCCAGCTTGCTAGCATAGGCTTCCAATTCTCGCATATCTTGCGCTGCATAAGGTTTAGCGCGGTTAGCAAGTGTTTGCAAAAATTCAATGACTTGGGCAGGACTATCTGCCATTTTGGTCGCCAGTGATAGTTCAGCAAAGTTGTTAAAATCGAGCAATTGTGCAGCTTCTTGGCGTAATTTTAATAGCTGATTAATAATTGGCGTGTTATCAAATTCCGGTTTACCAAACTCACTGGCGCGCGTGGCATAAGCGCGATACAACGTTTCACGCAAAGTGCGATTTTCGGCATACTGCAGCACGGGTATGTAACTGGGGAAATGTAAGGTGAATTTGTAACCAGCTCTTTTATCAGATTTTGCCGCGTCTTTGGCGGTTTGCAGCACATCATCAGGAATGCCTGTTAGTTCTGCAACATTTTCAATATAAAGCGCATATTCATTGGTGGTATCGAGTACGTTTTCTTCAAACTTTGCAGCGAGTTTTGATAATTCTTCGTTGATGGCTTTAAAACGTACTTTTTTATCAGCAGGTAACTCTGCACCACCTAGCTTGAAGTCACGTACTTCATTGTTAATTATTTTTTGCTGTGCATGGCTTAGTTCGGCAAATCCAGCACTATTTTTTATAGCACGGTATTTTGCGTAAAGATGCTCATTTTGCGCTAAATCACTGTAAAAATCGGTTAACTTCGCCAAATTTTCGTTATAAGCCTCTCTCAGTTCAGGGCTGTTTACAACAGAATTCATATGTCCGACTTGACTCCAAGCACGTGAAATTTTTTCATCTAAGTTTTCTAATATGAGCGCAAAATTATTCCAAGTTGGTTCGTCATTAGTACTTGCTAGCATTTCAATAATTTGTTTGCTTTCGCTCAGAAGTGAATCTAGCGCTGGCGAAACATGCCCTGGTTTTATCTCATTAAATTTAGGTAAGCCAGCAAAATGTAACAATGGGTTTGACACACAATTTCCTTCTAGTTAATTAATTACAAACACTTAGTTTATTAATCTTAAACACATGGGATAACGATAAGTTTCACCCTTACTAGAAGATATGGCGGCGATGATGCAAAAAACAACGTTAAGCACCCAGATAATACCCATAAACAAAAAGCCAATTAGGATGATTGCTAAAACTGCTGCAATAAATTGGGCCAGTATTACCGTAATCTGAAAATTCAATGCTTCTTTAGCCTGATCTGAAATATAAGCGCTATCGTCTTTTTTAAGTATCCATACGATGAGTGCTGGGATAAACGAAAATACAGTGCCACCTAAGTGTGTGACAGTGGCGATATTTTTTTCATCATTGCTGGGTATAGTAATTTCACTTTGGATTTCATTAGACATGGTGTTCCTTTCAAATTATTGCAAATTAAATTTAGCGACTAGAGGTTCAATTTTTTCAAGGTCAGTGTGGTTCAGTATTTTACGGGCATTGCTATTGAGCTTAGCTACTTGGCTATGCAAAACTTGTTGTTTTACACTAAGCACATTCGAAGGATGCATTGAAAGTTGGCGCAAACCCATGCCAATTAATAGTTTAGTTAATTTGGCATCACCTGCCATTTCGCCACACACCGCAACCGATTTACCCAGCTTTGCGCCTGCTTTAATAGTAATCGAGATAAGCTTTAAAACGGATGGATGTAATGGATTATACAGATGTGCAACCGCATCGTCGGTGCGATCAATAGCAAGGGTGTATTGAATGAGATCGTTTGTCCCTATGGATAAGAAATCCAACTCTTTAGCAAAGGCTTCAGCATTAATCGCTGCAGCAGGCACTTCTATCATGCCACCTAGCGTAATGTTTTCATCAAATGGAATATGTTGCTTGCGAAGCGATAACTTTGCACGTTCAAGTAAAAGTTTGGTTTGGCGCAGCTCGCTCAACGTTGAAAGCATGGGAATCAATATTTTAATGTTGCCGTAATGCGACGCGCGTAATAAAGCGCGCAATTGTGTGTGAAAAATTTGTGGCTCAGATAAACACAGTCGCACCGCGCGCAGCCCCAATGCTGGATTGGCACAATCAGAGACACTGTCTGGATTCATTTGCTTATCTGCGCCTAAGTCTAAAGTACGTATGGTGACGGGCATTCCCTTCATGGCCTCAGCCACTTTTCTGTAGGCTTGAAATTGCTCCTCTTCATCAGGCATTTCGCGCTTATTCATAAACAAAAACTCGGTTCGATACAACCCAATCCCTGTTGCACCAGATGCCTTCACTGCATCCACATCTTCTGGCACTTCAATATTGGCGTAAAGATCAATCGCCGTGCCGTCCATGGTGACGGCTTTGGTAGATTTAATTCGTTTTAGTTTTTGTTGTTCTAGTTTCCACTGATCTTGGCGTAACTCATACTCTGCTAGAATCTCCTTAGACGGATTGACAATCACCACGCCCAAACTACCATCAACAATAATCAGCTCGCCATCATCAATTAAATCGCGCGCCCGTTGTAGCGCTACTATTGATGGGATATTTAAGCTGCGCGCTAGAATAGCGGTATGTGAGGTAACACCGCCAACATCAGTAATAAACGCCGCAAAATGATGTTGCTTAAATTGAATTGCATCTGCAGGTGAGATGTCATGCGCAACTAAAATAATTGCACTTTCTTGTTGTTGCTTATCTTTGTTTTGATTAGGCGCTTGTCTTGGGTGTCCAAGCAAAACTTTAATCACCCGTTCCACCACTTGCACTACATCATGCTTACGCTCACGCAAATACTCGTCTTCTATTGCATCAAACTGCTCGACAATATCATCCATTTGTTGCTTAATCGCCCATTCAGCGTTGCATTGTTCTTTACGGATAATGTCTTTAGGTACTTCAGAAAGTGATTTATCTGCCAACATGCTTAAATGCGTGCTGATAAAAGCTGCTAACTCAGCTGGAGCATTTTTTGAGAGCGAACTACGAATGACTTCTAAGTCTTTTTTTACGGTAAGAATAGCGTCATCAAAACGCTTAATTTCGTCATCAATTAGTGGTATGGGTAGTTGATAGTGTACAACTTCCAGTAAGGCATTAGAGACCAAATGCGCATGTCCAATGGCAATGCCACTGGATACGCCGATACCGTGAATGCTGAAACTAGACAACTATTCACCCTCGCCAAAATAATCGTTAATAAGAGTTTTTAATGCGTCTATTGCCGCCTGCTCATCTATCCCAACGGCTTCTAAAGTAATGGTAGAACCTTTAGCAGCGGCTAACATCATCACACCCATAATACTTTTAGCGTTTACTTTACGGCCGTTTTTTTCAATCCAAATTTCGCTCGAAAATTGGCTAGCGGTCTGTGTGAGTTTACTGCTAGCGCGTGCGTGCAGGCCAAGTTTGTTGATGATTTCTATTTCTTGTTTAATCATGTCAATTCTTTAGTTATTTAATAATTGGCTTGTTTATCATTGTGGTCGCAGCCAATTCCAGTAAAATGCACCACGCCATCACGCCCACCACTGATGGCTTTTTCTACGCAGGTTTTAATGGGTTTGTCGCGATAATTAAGTACACGTACCAGCATGGGCAAATTAACACCTGCAACGCCTTCTACTTGATTTGGGCTAAGCAATTTAGCCACCAAATTACAGGGCGAGGCGCCATACATGTCTGAAAGAATTAATACGCCTTCACCAGTATCTAATTTTTTAACCACTTGTTGGGCTTGCGGCAATAAATCTGTTGGGTCGTCGTCTGTGCCAACTGCTAAATGCATCAATTGCGGCGGAGTTTTGCCTAGAACGTGGTTGACGCAATGAATCAGGTTTTCACCCAAACCACCATGGGCAATAATTAGTATTCCAATCATGTTGCTTTTACCTTCTTAAAATTTGCTTAAACAATAATAAAAATCAATCAAGTTCGCGATGTCGAATAATCACTTTTTGTTTTTGTTGTTTAAAATACGCGCTTAATTGCTCTACAAAATATACAGACCGATGTTGACCGCCTGTGCAGCCAATGGCTACAGTCAAATAACTTCGATTATCTTGATCAAAGCTGGGTAACCACTTTTCAACATAATGCTGGATGTCGGACAGCATTTCAATCACTACAGGTTGTTTTTCTAAAAAGGTTTTTATTGCCAAATCTTTGCCCGTCTGAGGTTGTAAAATTGGGTCGTAGTGTGGGTTAGGCAAGCTACGCACATCAAATACAAAATCCGCATCTAGTGGAATGCCATTTTTAAAGCCAAACGAAGTAAACAGTAATATTAAACCATGACCGTTTTGGTTGTTGCTAGGTTGAGAAATAAGATCTCGAATATATTTACGCAAGGTATTAGCACTTAAATTGCTGGTGTCAATATGGTGTCCTATGCCCACTAATCCCGCCAATAGGTCGCGCTCATGCGAGATACTTTCTGCGAGAGTGGTTTCCGTGTCGCTCAATGGATGCTTGCGACGGGTTTCGGAAAAGCGTTTTACTAAAGTCTCAACTGAAGACTCTAAAAATAATACTTGTACTAATATGCCGCTACTTTTAAGCATTTCAATAGCGTTTGGAAGTGCCTCTAAAGCTGCGCTACGGCTATCGATGCTAATAGCCACTTTGTTTTGATGCGTGGCTTCGAGATGATGCGAGATTTGTGGTAATAAGGTAGCAGGTAAATTATCGATACAGTAATAACCGCTATCTTCAAGAACGCGCAGAGCAATGCTCTTACCAGAGCCAGAAAGCCCTGTGACTATAATCAACTCCACACTTAAGCCTTTTTACTTTCTTTTTGCATCATTTGTTTTTGCCGTCTGCTAAATTGTTGCGTAGCATTTACCCCACGCAGTAACAGTATATGGTTACGCACTGCTACTTCTACCAGTACAGAAATATTGCGGCCTGCCGCAATTGGAATAATTACTTTGGTAATATCAACCTCTAATACGCGCTCATGTTGTGTTTTGGCATTAAGTCTATCGAGCATTTGTGGATTTAGTGTGTCGGCTAGTTCTAGCTGAATAATCAAATCTAAGGGTTTAGTCGGTTTCACAGAGTTATCGCCAAAAAGAGCGCGGATATTCAAAATACCAAGTCCACGCACTTCTAAAAAATCCTGAAGCAAAACAGGACAACGACCTTCAACACGGTCTGGTGAAATGCGATAAAAATCGACAATATCATCGGCTATTAAACGATGTCCGCGTGTAATAAGTTCTAAAGCTAGCTCGCTTTTACCAATAGCAGCGTTACCCTTTATCAGCACTCCAAAGCCCTGCACCTCAATAAATACGCCGTGTAGGCTGGTGGTTTCTGCCATGACCTGTTGCAAATAATGACTTAATAAATCCATTAGTTGAGGACTTTGCATGGGTGAAGTAAATAGCGGTGTATTGTGAGAATTTGCTGCAATAACCAGTTCTTTAGGTGGCTTTTCACCATTGGCGACTACCACTGCGGCTAAATCTGTTGAGTATAAGTTCGCAATTGCTTGTTGCATGGCAATAATGCTTAAACTACGCAAATAGTCCATTTCAGCGCAACCTAGCACTTGCACACGGTTAGGGTGCACAAAGTTCAGGTGCCCTATGAGCGCCAAAGATGGCTTAGTAACTTTTTCAGAATGGAGTTGATTGGTGCCGCCATCAAGCCCAGCAACCCAGTTGAGTTTGAGCTTGAGGCGGGTATCTTTATAGAGTTCGGCTACGTTAATTTGAGCCATAAAAAGTAGGTTTAGTTAGGAGCTTGGTGCTTAACCGCGCCATTGGTTTTATTATGATTGCCATGTTTTTCTTTATGTTTCACTACTTGACGGTCAAGCTTATCCGTCAACATATCAATCGCACTATACATATTCTCATCTGCGCACTCGGCATGTAAATCATTGCCAGGCACGTGTAATGTAGCCTCTACCTTTTGGGCGAGTTTTTCTACACTCATGGTAACTTTCACATCAATCACATGATCAAAATGATTGCTGATTCTTATTAGCTTGCTTTGCACGTAATCGCGTAATGCAGGAGTAATTTCTAAGTGATGCCCAGTTAATTGTAAATTCATGACTTGCTCCTTTTTGAAATGTCCAAAAATCTATCAGCTAAATAAGTAGGCCAATGAAACCGTTTTGAACAATTTTAGTGTACACCTTTGGCGCATCTGCGCAACTAGCCCAAGTGATATTCTCATAATTTTTTGTAATTTTTTTATAAAGACTTACGTAAATTTGCGGGTGGTATATTCAATGATTCTCGATATTTTGCAATGGTGCGGCGTGCCACCACAATACCTTGTTTGGCCAATAGATCACTAAACTGATTATCTGAAAGTGGCTTCTTAATATTTTCTTCTGCCACCATTTGTTTAATTAATGCGCGAATTGCAGTGGCTGAACATTCTCCACCAGCATCAGTCGCCACATGGCTACCAAAAAAGTATTTTAGCTCAAACACACCGCGTGGAGTCAGCATGTATTTATGCGTGGTAACGCGTGAAATAGTCGATTCATGTAACTCAAGCTCTTCCGCAATTTCTCTTAACACCAGCGGCCGCATAGCAATTTCGCCATGTTCAAAAAAGTTGCGCTGCCTATCGACGATGGCCTGCGATACACGCAAAATGGTGGAAAAGCGCTGCTGGATATTTTTAATCATCCACTTAGCTTCTTGCATTTGTGTTTGTAAATATTGGCTAGAGTTTTCACGATTACGCTTCAAAATATCTGCATACAGTTGATTAATGCGCAGTTTTGGAACTACGCCGTCATTTAAGGTAGCAATCCAGATACCTTTCACCTTTTTAACTAGCACTTCATGTTGAATAAAGTGATCTTTACTCAGTTGCGCGTAATCACTACCTGGGCGCGGATTTTGTTGCTTGATAAGATTTTGTGCGCCTTTTAAAGCAGTCTCATCACAATTAAGTAGTTTTCGCAATTTGGCAAAATCTTTATTGGCTAGTACAGCTAAATGCTGGCTGACGACTTCTTTTGCAAGGTATAAATATTCGGTTTCATCTGGCAGCACATTAAGTTGCAACATGATGCATTCTTGCAAATTGGCAGCACCCATGCCAGGTGGATCAAGATGCTGAATAAGCTTTAAGGCGGTTTGTAGTTCAACTAATTCTATTTCTAGCTCTAAAGGTAGTGACTCCTCAATTTCTTCTAGTGACTGCTCTAAGTAGCCATCTTCGTTGATGCTATCGATGAGCAAAAACACTAAGTTTTGATCGCGCTCTGACAGAGGCATAAACTTTAACTGGCTTAATAAATGCTCTCGAAGGCTCTCAGAAACAACTTCTTGGCGCGTATAGTCGCCATCGTCATCATCATTATTGTTTTGACGGCTACCTTCATCCCAACTGCTAGCGCTGCCATACTCTTCATAGTCTTCATCAAAATCGGTGGCAGAAAAATCGTCTTGCTGGTTAGCTATTTCCTGAGGCGCTTCTTCGGTTGACGGCGTGGTATTAGTACTATCCTTGTAATCTAGGTCCTGATAATCGATATTGCTAAAGTCAACATCATCAGCATCAGGCGAAGCCTCTCCATCGGCGCCAATTTGGTCGCTATCTGCGCCATTTGCTAGTTCTGGTAGCGCAACATCATCGTCCAAATCCATGTCTGGATTATCGCCATCCACCAGTTCTAGCAAAGGGTTTTCTTGCAGAATAATATCTAGCTCTTGATTGAGCTCGAGTGATGATAATTGTAATAATCGAATAGATTGCTGTAATTGCGGAGTAAGCGCTAAATTTTGAGAAATACGTAATTGTAAATTTTGCTTCATTTTTTAATTACAACCTAAAATCTTTACCCAAATATACTTCGCGTACAGCTTCGTTATTTACAATTTCAGCAGGTTTGCCCGAAGCAAATACCTTACCGTCATTTACAATATAAGCTCGATCACAGATGCCTAACGTTTCACGTACGTTATGATCAGTAATCAATACGCCGATATTTTTTGCACTTAAAAAGCGAATAATTTTTTGAATATCTAACACTGCAATTGGGTCTATGCCAGCAAAAGGCTCATCAAGCAAAATAAAGCTGGGGTTGGTGGCTAAACAACGTGCAATTTCAACACGGCGTCGCTCACCACCAGATAAACTTATCGCCGCACTATTGCGAATATGTACAATGTGTAACTCTTGCAATAGTGATTCTAACTGTTTGTGCATTTCATCTTCAGTCAATCCTTGTAGTTCTAGCACTGCCATAATATTTTCGGCTACAGTAAGTTTACGAAAAACAGAAGGCTCCTGCGGCAAATAGGATAAGCCTAAGCGCGCGCGGCTGTGGATAGGCAAGCGGCTTAAGTCTTTGCCGTTAAGTAAAATGCGACCAGCATCCAAAGGCACTAAACCTACCATCATATAAAAGCTGGTGGTTTTGCCGGCACCGTTTGGGCCAAGTAAACCAACCACTTCGCCACTTTTAATTTGCAGCGAAATATCCTGCACTACAGTGCGAGTTTTGTAAGATTTACGTAGATTTTCTACAACGAGTTCACTCATATGGTCTTATTATTCGTTTGGCTGTAATTCAAGTTTATTAGTAAATCTTAATGTTTTAGTGATGCTAGGAGCTGCACTGGCAGTGTTTGGCAGGTCATTTGGTGGCGCCTCTGACTTGGGCGCAGGTTTGTTTTTAGGTTGGATAATAGCTTTTACGCGACCGCTGCCTGGGGCACCTTCAGATTTAGTCCCGCCAATAACCTCGGCATATTCAGCATTAGCGTCATAACTAATGTAATCACCATGCACAATGTCTTCACCACGCTTCACCCAAGCCTTGGTGTACAACTGCACTTTATCCATGCGGCCATCATATTCAATGCGCTGCGCACTACCTTCCATGTATTCGTTTTTGCCCTCACGCTTTTGCTTGAATGTGGTCGGATTACCAGTGGAAGTGCTATGTTGAAAACCTTCTTTATCTTCGCGCACAATTAGCTTATCTGCGCGAATAATAAGCGTACCTTGCGTTAAAATTACCGTGCCAGAATAAGTACTGGTTTTTTTTGCATCGTTAACGGTTACTGTATCGGCTTCAAGCTCAATAGGTTTGTCGCGGTCAGCCGCTTCGGCGAATACGTCCACGTGCATAAAAAGGCTGATGCAAAAGCCCGCGCATAATAAACTGGTGCGAATGAGACCATTCATTTTTTACTCCGAATATTCTTCTTTATAGACTTTTTTAAAGCATTCTGTTTTGTTAATGTTTTTTTATTGGCTATTGATTTTACTGATTTTTTAATCGTAGTTTTAGTCGCAATATCTTTTTTAGAAGGAATCGTGGAAATTGAACTTAAATTCTTTGCGCTCGGCTTAATCGTTTTTGGTTTGGCGCCAGTTGGCCGCTCGTAATGTACTTTTACTCTTTTAAGCAACTTCACCGTTTGATTTTTTTTATCGTACACCATGCCAGTAGCATGTATGACTGTTTTTGGAGCCTGTGTAATTATTACAGGGCTATCGGTTTTCACCAAATCTTGGTTGGGTAAAATTATTAATTTTTCGGTTAATACTTGCATTTCACCCTTACCCTCAAACGCTTGACGCACCACTTTTACGTTATCCACCAGCTCAACTTCTTCCCCATTGCTAGAAACATAAGCACGCAAACCTTCAATCTGCGTATAAGGTTTATCCGTGGTGTATTGCGTAAAACGTGGACGTTGCAAAACGGTGCTGTCGTCATCTGGATAATGCACCATCTCGGCCGCAGCCAAAACGTAGCGCAATTTTCCAGACACATCTGTTTGTGTAGTGACAAAATTATTCATTGTATAGTCAGGGTCATGTCGATTGCTACCATCAATTTTAGGGCCTTGCTGCTCCACAGTTAGGTTGATCCAAAATGTAATTACTGCCAGTAAAGTTGCCAAAACGAGCGGAAAAAATATGGCTGAACGTGCAAACATGGCTAATTTATTTTATAAGGTTAAATTACTTAAAAAATTGCGCCATTTGCGCATCAAATGTACCTTGCGCTTGCATAATCAATTCACATATTTCTCGCACCGCACCATGCCCAGCTTGGGCATCTGTAATATAGTGTGCATGCGGTTTAAGTAGCCTGTGACCAGAAGGCACGCTAAGCGCCAAGCCACAGCGCCGCATGGCGGGCGCATCTACTACATCATCTCCCATAAATGCTACTTCATCTGCCTGTAAATGCATTTTTTTCAGCAAATCGTTAAAAGCTTCGAGTTTATCTTCTACCCCTTGATAAAAATGCGCAATACCTGTGGTTTCTGCGCGTTTTTTGACAACATTTGAAGTGCGGCCAGTAATGATAGCCATGTGCACGCCAGAAGCCTTAAGCAGTTTCATTCCTAGGCCATCTAAGCTATGAAAAGTTTTGTATTCTTGCCCATCGTCACCAATGCCGAGGCCGCCATTTGTCATGACGCCATCAACATCAAAAATCACACACTTAATTTTTTTTGCACGCGCTAAAACTTCAGCTGGAATTTCTTTTTCTAAATCGGCCATTAACTTTAGTTCCCTTTATATGACTTTGGCTTTTAATATATCGTGCATATTAAATGCGCCTACCAGCTTGCCTGCGTCGTCTACAACTAACAAACCGTTAATTTTTTTGTGTTCCATTAATTCAACGGCCTCAATCGCAAGTTGACTCATATGAATTGTGTTAGGGTTAGCGTGCATTACGTCGGCAATTTTGGCGCTATTGGTATAAATGCCCTTAGCAAATGTACGGCGTAGATCGCCATCGGTAAAAATACCAATCGGCTGCTTAGCGGCGTTAATAATGGCTGTTAAGCCTAAGCCCTTTTTAGTCATTTCGGTTAGTGCAACAGATAGTAATTCCCCATCATAAATGCTGGGTATTGCATTGCCAGTTCGCATCACGTCTTTTACCCGTAAAAGTAATCGCCTGCCAATGTTGCCGCCTGGATGCGAGCGAGCAAAATCTTCTGCTGAAAAATCACGACAATCTAACACGCAAACTGCCAGTGCATCGCCAAGTGCCAGTGCAGCCGTCGTACTGGCGGTGGGTGATAACCCTAGTGGACAGGCTTCTTGCGAAACCTCGGCACTTAAATGCACATCTGATTCTTTGGCAAGGGTAGAATTTTTGGCGCCAGTAATGCTAACAATTTTTGCACCAAGGCGTTTAATGGTAGGGACGATATTTAACAGTTCGTCGCTCTCACCAGAATTTGAAAGTGCAATGACTACGTCACCAGCGGTAATCATGCCCAAGTCACCGTGGCTAGCCTCGGCTGGGTGCATAAAAAATGCGGGGGTACCTGTGCTGGCAAGGGTAGCTGCAATTTTGCCGCCGATATGGCCCGATTTGCCCATACCACTCACCACAACACGGCCTTGGCAATGTAAAATGAGTTGAACGGCCGCTTCAAAATTGGCATCAAGGCGAGCTGCTAATGCAGAAATTTCATTCGCTTCAATGTTTAATACTTCGCGTGCGAGTTCTAGCGTAGCTGCTTTTGGCGCATGCAATCGCCCAGATTGTAATAACGTTGGTGTCATATGTATCAAGTATAAGAGGGAATTCACCATGAATAAAGCAAAAAAGTTAAGTTTTTGGGTAAAATGGTGAAAGTAGGCACAATTTTTGCCTAAACACATCAATAACAAGAATAATTTCAATGAAAAATAGTGAAAAATAAGCTAAATGTTTGATTCTTTAACCAGTGTTTTACTTCTATTAACCAGCTCGGTATTGGCGGTTGCGTTATTTCGCGCCATGCGTTTGCCTGCCATGTTGGCCTATTTTGTAGTGGGCGTGCTATTTGGTCCGTTTGCACTCAATCTATTGCCCAGCACCGAATCAGGGCGCCACGTGGCAGAATTTGGCATTGTGTTTTTAATGTTTAGCATCGGCTTAGAGTTTAGCTTGCCCAAGCTTTATGCCATGCGAAAAACCTTGTTTGGTTTAGGCGGCTCGCAGGTGCTTATTACCTTGGCTGTAACTATGTTGCTAGGCTGGTCAGCAGGCTTAAGTCTGCCAACGGCCTTTGTAATTGGTGGGGCGCTTACTATGTCTTCTACCGCGATTGTTTCTAAAATTTTAATGGAGCGCGTCGATTTAAACTCGCGCCATGGCCGATTAAGCATTGGTATTTTGCTGTTTCAAGATTTAGCGGTGATCCCTATTTTAGTGTTAATCCCTGCACTTGGTGCGCATTCGGATAATCTAAGTACAACCTTAGGCTTGTCGCTAATTAAATCTGCGGTATTGCTATTTGTGTTATTTAAATTTGGCAAAACCATTATTAATTATTGGTTCAGCTTAGTTGCGGGGCAACGCTCGCGTGAGTTGTTTGTGATGAATGTGCTCATGGTAACTTTGCTATTGGCTTCCGCCACTAAAATTGCGGGTTTATCGTATGCACTAGGTGCGTTTATTGCTGGCATGCTAATTTCTGAAACGCGCTATCGCTATCAAGTAGAATCAGATATCGCGTCTTTCCGCGATATTTTGCTGGGGCTATTTTTTATTAGTGTCGGCATGTTGCTCGATTTTCATTATCTCGTGAATCACATCGGCTTGGTGCTCTCTCTATTGGTTGGTTTTGTATTATTTAAAGCGGTGGTGATTGCTGCTTTAACGCGTTTTTTTGGTTTCGAACTTGGCGTCGGCATTCGCACAGGTATTATTTTGGCGCAAGCGGGTGAGTTCAGTTTTGTCATTTTGGCTTTGGGCTTAGAGCAAAAACTAATTGGCGGTAACGAGCTGCAATTGGTGCTTGCGGCATCGCTTATTTCCATGGTGATTGCACCATTTATCATCCAAAAAAATGGCCGCATTGCGCGCAAATTGGTAAAAAGCTATACACGTAATAGCAGCCAAGTGGTGGAAGAGCTTGATATCGTGAGCAAAGATTTAAAAAATCACGTCATCATTTGTGGTTATGGCCGCAGTGGGCAGTATCTTGGCCGTTTTTTGAAAGAAGAAAACATTCCTTTTATTGCGTTAGATATCGACCCTACACGGGTGCATGAGGCGGCGGCGGCAGGCCAACATGTGATGTATGGTGATGCAGGGCGGCGCATCGTGTTAGAGGCTGCTGGCGGCGCGCGTGCTAAGGCGTTAATTGTGAGCTATTCTGATATGCGCGCCTCGATGAAAGTACTGCATGTGGCGCAAGAGGCATACCCTAATTTGCCAGTAATTGTGCGTACTTACGACGAAACGCATATGGATGAATTTCGTGATGCAGGCGCGACAGAAGTGGTGCCAGAAGTGCTGGAAGGCAGTTTGATGCTAGCTTCGCATGCGCTTGTGTTACTGGGTGTGCCCTTAAATCGCGTCGTAAAACGCATTCGGCTATTTCGTGAAGAACGCTACAAAATGTTCAAGGGTTATTTCCGTGGTGTTTCAGATGCAGAAATTGCCGATGCGCACCAAGTCAGGCTACATTCGGTTGAAATTAGCAAAAACTCATATGCAAAAAAACTGCGTTTAGATCATATCGATTTGGCTAGGTTTAATGTAGAAGTGCAATTAATTCGCCGCCCCAACATGTTGGAAGATATTATGCCTCGCGGCGATATTATGTTGGCTGATGGCGATGTGGTGGTGTTGCTGGGTAGCCCGCAAGATTTAGTAGCCGCCGAAATCTATTTGGTTTCTGGCAAATAAATAGGTTCTAGTCATTGGCTAAAAAAATAATAGTCGTAGGGGGTGGCATTGTGGGTTGCGTGACAGCGCTTAAGCTGGCAGAGCAGGGCTGCCAAGTTACGGTGGTAGAGCGCAATATTATCGCCGCACAAACATCGGGTGAATCTTCTTGGGCGGGCGCAGGTATTTTGTTTCCGCTACTGCCGTGGTTTTATAAAGATGAAGTCAACGCGCTTGCATTGGAAGGTGCCAGCCTATATCCCGCCTTGTGTCAGCACTTGTTAGATAAAACTGGTATAGACCCAGAATACATCGTGAGTGGCATGTTGATACAGCCGCCTTTTGATGCGGCTTTGGCCATAGATTGGTGCAAAAACCCCCACATTCAAACGCAGCATGTTGGCGATAATTTATTGTTACCACAAGTCGCGCAGGTGCGTAATCCGCGCTTGATGCAGGCACTAAAACAACTTTTAATTCAACAAAACGTTACTTTGCTAGAACAAACACAACTTGAGCCACTGCAACCAACCACATATATCGATGGCTGGAGAACCAATACTGGTGCGGTACTTGGGGCAGATGTTTTTGTAGTCACTTCTGGTGCTTGGAGTTTTGAGCTGCTTAAAGAAACTGCGGCTGGGCTCAACATTAAACCCATGCGCGGGCAGATTTTGCTCTATCAAGTACCTCAAAATTCTCTAAAACATATTGTGTACAGTAGTGGGTTTTACCTAGTGCCGCGGCGCGATGGTTATTTGCTAGCAGGCAGCACGTTGGAGGATGTGGGTTTTGACCCGCGCACGACGGAAGAAGTGAAAATAGAGCTGCAAACAAAGGCAGAAGCGATTATGCCGACCTTAAAGCATGCCCCTATCATCAAGCACTGGAGCGGCCTGCGGCCTGGCACACCCGATAACTTGCCTACAATCGCGCAACACCCAAGCATTCAAAACCTATATATGAATACGGGGCATTTTAGATATGGCTTAACCATGGCGCCTGCTAGTGCAGCGCGAATTGCTAAACTAATTTGTGCCTAACGTTTGACATAAGGGGCGCCGTTAGGCGTCCCGCTTGAATGATGGGTTAGGGAATTTAGTTTTTGAATTTATATGGAGCATTAGCATCATACTCAACTCTCTCTTGCGGTGTTAGTTGAGACCTAATGACTTGCGTTGTATAGCCTCCAACTAAGAATCCATCTTCAATAAACATCCAGTCAGTTATTCTGGAAGGGTGGAATTCAACTCGCTGCATAAATTTTATATTTGGAAAATTAGTTTCATTTGCTACCGTTCCTTGAAGTGGGAAGGTTGATGAATCTATGTCTGCCACCCATATGTGCTCAACATTATCAGCATCTTCAAACTTAACTTTTAAAAGAAAAGACTCTTGATTATCTTGGGGTGACAGAAACGCATCGAAAAAAACGTTTAGGGTTTCTTGAGCTTGTTCTATAGCAAAAGCCATGCTTTTATTACTATCCGTAAAACTTATTATCCTATCGCTCATTCGCTTATCCCTAAAGTAAAGTAGACCCCAAAAAAGAACTTAAGCTTTTATTAGGGCATGTGTATAAAAATATAAAATTATTCATTTTCTTTATATTTCAATTAATTATTAGTTTATAGCGCACCTAAAATGGTAGATTAGTGCGCTTATTTTGCTTCATCTGCTGGTACTTCAATATTCTCAAGCGCTTTCGCTTTTTCTGCATCTAGCGCTTGGGCAGCGTTAATATCATTTTTCGCTTTATCCAGAATGGTTTTAGGAATAGCGCCCACTTCGGCTGAGGCTTGTTTTTGTTGCTCGCAAGCGGTTAAAGTAAGCGCGCTCAATATACCAATGCATAGTAGTTTAAGCATAAATTTCCTTTATTTGTTTTTAAAGTTTTCAATGCGCTCATCTTCTCGTGCGAGCAAATACCACCATTCAGTGCCATCGTTATGATACTCGCGCACCGCACCTGCGCGTACCAATATTTTACGCAGTTCGTCTTCCTCAAAGCCGCCAAGATGTTTCACTAGCACGTCAAAACTGCGGTCGGTGTAGCTTTTGTGGCTTAAAAAATGCCGCGCAGTGGTCTCGGCCATAAACTCGGTTTTGTGTTCCTCATGCAGAGCTTTTATTTGGTGTTTAAATTGCTGGCGATTGATTGCAAACGTTACCAAACCACCAATCAGCGTGCCGAGTAAAGTAAAAATTGGGGTGATGAGTGATGATTCCATTGGCTTTTCAATAATGACTAAGCAAGGTAGCCATGCTAATGGACGCTCTATGATTCGTCAAATATAAGCTAGCTAGAAATAATGTACCAAGACTAAGCCAGAACCCCAATTGGGGCTGGCATCACTATAGCCAGTGAGCAGGTAAAAATTAAGTTTGTTATTATTGTTAAGGTAATAGTTTGCATAAACTGAAGCTTCTTGTGCATTTTGCGAGAACTGTGTGGTTTTTTGCTGCCAATCGTAACCAGCGCCTAAAAGTAAATCGCGAGTGATTTGATAATCGAAACCTAGCGAAGTCGACCATACGTTTTTGTAATTAAAACCGTTTGGGTCGCCTTTCCATTTGTAGCCCACATTCCAATAAGGCGTCCAATGGTTGATTGTTTTAAAGGCCTCGACATTTAAGCCATAATCAGTTTTGCCTGTACCTAGAAACTTGTCTTCATCTGCAGTTGGTATTTTCACTTTACCAATAACATCTAAGCCGACTAAATAGTCGCGGTCATCCAGCAGATTATAAGTGGCCGATAAATTAATATCTCCCATGCCTTTTTCGGTAGTTCGCGCGCCGCCGCTGCCAATAAAGTTACCATCAGCATCTACTGTATTGGGGCTAGTAACGCGTAACCATGAAGTAGAAATGCCGAAGCTCCATAATCCCTTTCTATATTTCAAGCTAATGGGCGTAGACCAGACATCAGTGTCATCGGTAGCTCCGTAATCACCTGTGTCATAGTTCACACCAACCGACATAGAAAAGCGACCATCAGAGGGTGCATTAATGTTTGTGAGTTCTGCTGCAACAGCCGCTTGGCTAAAAGCAATAAAGAGGCTGAAACTGATATGGGGCGCTAAGCGCATGCTTATTCTTTCTAAAAGTTGCAGTGATGTTAAGTAGATTCTATTTGAGTGATTAGGGTTGTGGCAACAAATTTTAATGGGTTAAAGCTTATAAAGACCTTAGTTATTATAAAAATTACTATTTTTACTACACATTTGCCCACTTTTTCTTTTTGAGAAAGCCCCACTTATCAGGCGATATATTAATATTTAAAAAAGTGCTTGACAAGGGATATAATCCCATTTAATATTCGTTTTATGAATGGGAAAGTATCCCATTCACCAAACATTTAACTTAATTTTTGAGGAGATTAAAATGAATAAGTTACTATTAGCATTAATGTTGGCTTTGGGCATAGCCGTAGTGTCAACCCCAGCAATGGCAAGGCGTGGTGCAGATGATGGTGTTGCGGGTAATGTGCATCAATGCCGTGGTTGTGATGATCCAGTAGGCCATGTGCGTGGTGGTCATGGTGCGGATGACCCTGCAGGCCATGTGCGCGGCCGCGGCAGAGGTCGTGGAGGGGATGATCCTGCAGATCATGTCCACGGTGGCCATGGTGCGGATGATCCAGCTGGACATGTTAGTGGCGGTCATGGCGCAGACGATGGCCCTAATCACCAATAATTGAGATTGTTTGACTAAAATCCTTTGCCAACAGAAATTGGCAAGGGATTTTTTATTTGGGAGCTAGCCAATCACCTGATTTTCCACCACGTTTTTCTAGCAGCTTTATGTCAGACATCACCATGCCTCTATCCACCGCTTTGCACATATCGTAAATGGTGAGCAAACCCACATTCACCGCGGTTAGCGCTTCCATCTCTACGCCAGTTTGGCCTGTGGTTTCAGCGGCGGCGGTGCAGATGATGGATGTAGTCGCATCAATCATTTCAAACGTTATGGTAACTTTAGTAAGCGCAATAGGGTGGCACAGTGGAATTAAATCAGACGTTTTTTTACTGGCTTGAATCGCTGCAATACGTGCAATGCCAAGCACGTCACCTTTTTTGGCATCGCCTTGTTGAATGAGCTTTAACGTAGCGGGCAACATTTTAATAACTCCGCTGGCAATGGCGATGCGCTTAGTTGCTGGCTTATCGCTCACATCTACCATATATGCTTGGCCGCTACTATCAAAATGACTCAACTTTTTTTGGATATCTTGGCTCATACATCACTTTCTATTTATCATTTGGTGTGAACTTGCACCCTAAAGACATTATCATAACAATTATGAAAATAAAGACCATATTAATTGTAAGTTTGTTGGTTGCGAATGTGGCGTTTGCAGAAAATGCCTCAAAGCCTTCGCTGACGGGTAAGCCTTATACCGCGCCGACCAATTTGGATACCAGCTTGCCCGATTTGGGCGACGTTTCGCAAACCGTGCTAACGCCGCAAGACGAGCAGCGCATTGGCGAACAGATTATGCGGGATGTGTCGACCAGCGACGACGTGGTGCAAGATATTGAAGTGATCGACTATGTGCAAGCGCTAGGTAATAAGTTAGCCGCTGCTAGCCCAGATAAAGAGCAAAAATTCAACTTTTTTGTCGTACAAGATAATTCGATTAACGCGTTTGCTAT
>JANNFN010000115.1:0-21963 GCA_031379885.1 Methylotenera sp. | reverse complement strand
AAATTTAAATCGACCCCAGTGATTATGTTATCAAGTAAAGACGGCTTGTTTGACCGTGCACGCGGGCGTATGGCGGGTTCTGATCAATATTTAACTAAACCTTTTACGCAAGATACATTGATTGACGCAGTGAATAACTATATCAATAAATAATGATTAATTCTTATGGAGAACTTTAATGGCAATTAATAAAATTCTAATCGTGGATGATTCTGCGACTGATCGATTTTATTTAACAGAAATTTTAGAAGCAGAAGGTTATCAAGTGATTGCTTTAGAAAGTGGTGAGGCCTGTGTAGAGCGTGCTGCGGAGATAAAACCAGATTTAATTATTATGGATATTATTATGACGGGGCTAACAGGCTTTCAGGCTACGCGGACGCTGACAAAAGACCCAATAACAGCAAAAATACCCGTGATTTTATGCTCTGGTAAATTACAAGTAACTGATCTTTCTTGGGCGGAAAAAATGGGCGCTAAAGCTTGCGTGCAGAAACCCATTCCTAAAGCTGAGATTAAAGCAATTATTAATAAGCTAACATAACACTTATAAAGTGGGCATATAAAGCATGGCTAAACAATCACTATTACGCGAATACCAAACTAGCATTCTAGCGAGGTTAGAAGACGCTAAAAAAGCAGGTGCAGAGCCGCCAGCGGGTTATTTAGGCGTAGTGATTGGCAGCAAAAATGTGTTGATCAATTTACAAGAAATCTCCGAGACTTTACCTGTGATGGATATTCATCGTGTGCCTATCGTAAAACCTTGGTTTTTAGGTGTGGCTAATGTGCGCGGCGTGTTATATGCCATTAATGACTTAGCGCAATTGCTAGAAAACACCTTTACCACAATTTCGTCGAACGCGCGATTGCTGCTGATGAGTGATGCAGTGACGTCGAACGTGGCGTTTGTGGTAGATAAAATGATTGGCTTACGTAAACTGGATGAAATGAAATTGCGTAAAGAAGTGGCAGAAGAAACGGCGTGTTTAAAGATGCAAACTTATCAGGATGAAGAAAATCGTGTTTGGCACATACTCGATTGCGACAAACTAGTACACTCCAAAGAGTTTGCAACACCTTATATGGCTTAAATAAAGCAAAGATAATCAGCCAAAATAGTCAAATAAGCGCTAGGCTAACAATTTGAAATGATAGAACTTTGGAAGTTAAAGGGAACGAAAAATGGCACTTAATATAAAAGATATTCCAGCTAAATTAAAACAAATGATGACAGGTAAAGCCAGCAGTGGTGCGGCTACTAGCAGTGGCAGTTTACGCCAGACTATTATTCCTGTTATAGGGTTGCTGGTGTTTATTGCCTTGGCGTTCTATGCGATTAAGCAAGTGCAGGTAAACGGCCCGATGTACGACCAAATTAAAGCTAACGATGATTTGCGTTCAGATATGCTGCCACCACCCTTGTTTGTGGTAGAGCCTTATGCGCGCGCCAATACAATGTACTTGGCCTTGGTTGCAGGAGATGCAGAACGTGTTAAAAAACAAATAATACAACTTGATAGACTAGGAAATGATTTTGATAGTGCGACTCGACATTGGAATGATAGTGGCGTAGTAAAACGTATTATGGCGAAAGAGCTATTAGGCACTTATCGGGCGGTAGAAGCGTCAGGCAAAAACTTTTTTAATGTTTATCAAAAGCAATTTTTGCCAGCAATTCAATCGGGGTCAGCTGAAACGTCATTGGCCGCACTGAATGAGTTAGAAAAAGTCTATGTAGTTAATGAAGAGCAAGCGAAATCACTGGCAAATACACTGCAAAATGAATCTACCAATATATTAGAGCATTCCAAAACTCTATTACAATATTTCTTGATAGGTTTGGGCTTGCTAGCGGTAGCTATTATCTTGGTGATTTGGATTTTTGGGGTACGTCAGGCTAAAACCATTAATAGCGCGGTGCTGATGCTGGAAAATGATGGTCAAGCCAACCAAATGGCGGTTTTAAACTTACTAGATGAAATGGGCGACTTGGCAGATGGTGACTTAACCGTTCGTGCTGAGGTGCGTGAGAATATTACGGGCGCGATTGCTGACTCTATTAACTACACGATTGATAGTTTGCGAGACTTGGTAACGGGGATTAACCGCGCTTCAGAACAGGTGAATACCGCGACAGGGCAAGCTCAGACAACTTCTGATTCGTTATTATCTGCGGCAGAAAAACAATCTGCACAAATTACAGAAACAACAGAAGCGGTAAGTAATATGACGCGTTCAATCTTGCAAGTATCCACTAACGCCAGTCAGGCTTCACAGGTGGCGCAGCGTTCACTACAAGCCGCTACACAAGGTTCACAAGCAGTACAAAATACGATTGCTGGTATGAACGGTATTCGTGAGCAAATTCAGGAAACATCAAAACGTATTAAACGTTTGGGTGAGAGCTCACAAGAGATTGGTGAGATTGTGGAACTGATTTCAGATATTACTGAGCAAACTAATATTTTGGCGTTGAACGCAGCAATTCAGGCGGCATCTGCTGGTGAGGCGGGCCGAGGCTTTACTGTGGTTGCGGAAGAGGTGCAACGCTTGGCGGAACGTTCGTCTGAAGCGACCAAGCAGATTGGCGCGATTGTAAAAACTATTCAGACCGATACAAACAGTGCGGTGGCCGCCATGGAGAAAAGTACAGAGGGTGTGGTTGAAGGGGCGCGACTCTCAGACGCGGCTGGTAAAGCACTGACGGAAATTGAAACAGTTTCGAACAGTTTGGCGCGATTGATTCAATCGATTTCCACCGCGACTGAAGCGCAAACTGAAGTGGCGAGTACCGTGACGAAAAACATGCAACAAATTCAGGAGATTACCTCGCAAACTACCGAAGGTACTAAGCTGACTGCTGAATCTGTAGGGCAATTAACAAAACTGGCGGAAGAGTTACGTGACTCTGTAGCTGGCTTTAAATTGGCTTAATTCACCTTAATTATTGAAGATTGTCGGAGCTTAATTAGGTGTCTGAAAATTTTGACAGTGGCCCTTTAAACTGGGTAAAAGACCAAATCAATCAATTGCTTGAATCTGTATTAGCCAATGTTAATACAGTACAGGGCAATATACATGACACTTCTCCTATGCGTTTTTCGCAAACCAGCTTGTATCAAGCATCAGGCGCGCTTGATATGGTGGGTTTAGAGGGGTGTACGCGTTTTTGTAGCGAGTTGGAAAAGCTTGCTGGCAAGTTAGAGAAAAAAACGGTTATTGCAACCCCAGAAATTATTGAGGCGTTTGCCAAGGCTGTAAAAACACTTCAGGCATATCTTCAAGAGTTGCTCAATGGCTCGCCAGATATACCTTTACGCTTATATTCAGCGTTAAATCCTATTGTGACAGCGCAAGGTGAAACCATAGAAGAAAGTGAATTATTTTTCCCAGATACCACTAATAGCGCGCCCAAGAGCATTCCTAGTAAAGATTTAACCGAGGCAGAATATGCCAGTTTTATGGTTGAGCAGCGCCTTGCCTATCAAAAATCATTTCTCAACTGGCTACAAACCAAGCAAGTTAGCGCGGTCGAAACTATGGCCGCTGCCGTGAGCAATGTCAGCCAGGCACAACAAAAAAATAGCAATAAAACCTTGTGGTGGGCAGCAAGTGCGTTTACAGAATCGCTAGAACAAAAAGAAATTGCTGAAAATGCTGGCGCAAAACGTTTGTGCAGAAAAATAGATCAAGAGTTGCGCCTATTTGCTGATGGCGTCAATAAACCTCATAACCACTTATTGCGTGATATTTTGTATTACGTAGCGATTAGCGATGTTGATAAAGCCAGTGTGCTTAAAGTAAAAGAAGTATTTGAGCTTGACCAATTTATCGATAAAAAGTCATCTGCCAATTTTATTGGTAGCAATATCGATGCTGATGAAACCGCACTCGTGCAGCAATTAATCGAGGAGCTAGAGAAACTAAGGGAGCTGTGGGATGAAATATCTGGCACCATCGATTTTACTAATGTAGATGCCAAAGCTGGGCAGTTGCCAGTGCATTTAGATAATGTGTTAATTACAAAGTTTTCAGATGCGCTTGCCACTAGCTGCGCACTTACACAGAACTTAAGCCAAGTGCTGATTGTAGATTTTTATTCTGTGCTACAACAAGCCAGCAACACCTTGCGTGATGATGCGAGCAAAGTGAATCATGCCGCGCTAATTGAGGTGGCTGCGGCATTGAATTTAATCGAATCCTCGTTACAACATTATCAAAACTTAGATCCAGATAGAATACAAAAATTGCATTCTGAATTGTTAAGATTAGAGTCAATTTCATCTGGTGAAATTTACGATAAACTTGAAGGTGATAGGGCTGGTGAACTCGACCGCGACACGGTTAAGGCGGTTGTAACGCATATTAAAGAGTCTCTCAAAACGGTAGAACAAGCGCTAGATAGTTATTTCCGTAATCCAGCAGAAAGCGCACCATTAACACTTACCACGCAACCACTTAAACAAGTTTCTGCAGTGTTCGACATGTTGGGCATTACAACGCCGACTGCGATTGCAAATGCCAGCAATCGTTTTATTCAACACTTTCAACAAGCCGCTTATGTACCCAACCAGACACATTTTGAATTGGTGGCAGAAAGTTTGAGTATGGTAGGTTTGTACGCAGACGAAATGCCAAAAATCCGACCTGAATCTGAACTGGCACTTGAAGGCGCTTTGCAACGCTTAATTGCAGCGCTTGTGGAAGCGGGTTTAGATGTCGTTGCAGCAGATAACACAGAGCCAGAAGCTGCCTTGGAAGCGCCTATTGATGAGGCTTCTGGAGCTGCTAATACTCATCCAACTCAAGCGAAAGAGCCGCCTGCAGGCTTGATGCCATCGCCTACAGAGGGATCGACTGTAGTAGATAAAGCCTTTGATGCAGAATTATTAGATATATATCTGACTGAAGCAGAGGAAGTGTTAGCACATATTGCACAAAACTGTCAGGCATTGCGTGTGAATGCAACTGATAACGAAGCGCTCGTTGAGGTGCGCCGTAGTTTTCATACGCTTAAAGGCAGTGGTCGCACGGTAGGTTTAAGCGCACTAGGCGAGATCGCTGGTAAAGTGGAGTCCTTTTTAAATGAAATCTTGGATAAAAAATCTACGTTGAACCCACAGCAAATTGTTTCGCTTGAGCAGGTGTCTGCAGCATTTGCTGGCTGGGCAGCAGAGTTACGTGCAAATGACCAAGTAGAAGTGAACCAAGACGTTTGGATAACTCGTATTGAAGCGCTTTTGAATGAAGAGCCGATATCAAGTACTAAAACACCTACTAAAAAATCTGATGAGCAGGTACTAATTGGCGGTACGCGCAAAATGAGTCGTGCGCTTTATGATATTTTCATCAATGAAAGTGGGCAAAACGTCACTACGCTAGAGCAAGATATTGCCAAACTTGCTAAAGATAGCAATTTACGGCCTTCAAAAGCCGCACGTCATGCCAATCACACGCTCGCAAGCAATGCGCTTGCCGCTGAATTTACACAGATGGGTTTACTAAGCCGAACATTAGAAAGTTGGCTGGATGAGATTGACGCGATTTGGTCTTCACAACACTTAGACTTATATACCAGTGCGGTTAAAGTATTAGCCAGTATGTGGCAAAAAATATCTGAGCAACATAATCCACGCGCTGCAAATGCGCTGATTAAAGTGCTTAATGAGGCAACGAAACAGGCTATTCAACACAAAGAGCTTTCAGTTGAATATACCGAAACGCCACTTTCAGATGAAGAAATTATCATGCAGTCGACAGAAGCAGAGAAAATTGCTTTTGAGGCGGATGCGTCAACAGAACAAGAAAATACAGAGTTAGAAGTAAAGCTAATTACCGAAGGCAAGCCTTATCACGTTAAAAATAGTCTTGATACCACGCAAGTTGATCAAGAATTGCTTACTATGTTTATTGAGGAAGCAAACGAAATTCTGCCAGAAATTGGCTCTGAACTAAGGGCGTGGCGCGCTAATCCTAAACAAACTGACCATCCAGACGCTTTGCAGCGCGCACTACATACGTTAAAAGGCAGTGCTCGCATGGCAGGTCAATCTGCACTTGGTGATGCTGTGCACGAACTTGAAGATGATGTTATTCGTTCGCTTAAACGTAAAAATGAAGCAACCGATTTCGACAATATGTTTGTTGAATTAGATAAAATCAGCAGCTTTTTCGAAGAAACGATTGGCCAAACGCCAGACAAGACGATTGATCAAGTTAAGCAAAAAGATGCGCCATCACCTGGCCGCGCTACGGATAGAAAAGCGCAATTCTTGCGTATGCGCGCCGATACTTTGGATAGGCTGATTAACGATGCAGGTGAAATTTCAATTATTCGCTCACGTTTAGATAGAGAATTAACAGGCTTTAAACAGTCTTCTAATGAATTGACTGAGAGCGTGACGCGATTACGCACTTATTTGCGTGAGTTGGAGATTGAAGCAGAAACGCAATTGCAATCGCGTATGAGCATTTTGCAAGAAGCCAATGAAACGTTTGACCCGCTAGAGTTTGACCGGTTTACGCGTCTGCAAGAATTAACGCGCATGATTGCCGAAAGCGTGAATGACGTGGCAACCATTCAAACTGGACTCATAGCCAACTTAGATCAATCCGAAGCGGCATTACAGCAACAAAATCGCATGAATCGCGATTTACAACAAAGCTTGCTTGGTGCACGTATGTTGCCTTTCAAGCAAATTTCAGAGCGTATGCAGCGTATTGTGCGGCAAACTGCTCGTGAACTTAAAAAGTCTGTCGATTTGGTGATTGATGGCGAAAGCACTGAAATTGATCGTAGTGTGCTAGATAGACTGGGTGCGCCATTAGAACACCTATTACGTAATGCGGTAGCGCATGGCATTGAAATGCCCGCAGAGCGTAAAGCAAATGGTAAAACTGACACTGGTACGATAACGCTTAAAGTACGTCAAGAAAATGATGAAATCAATATTATTGTGTCAGATGATGGTGCAGGTATTAATTTACAACGTGTTAAAGAAATAGCGATTAAAAATAAATTACTAGCAGAAAATGTTGATGTGAGCGATCAAGCGCTCATGTCCCTCATTTTTGAATCAGGGTTTTCTACCGCTGAAAAAATCTCGCAAATTTCAGGCCGAGGCGTAGGTTTAGATGTAGTGCGGAATGACGTGAGCGGCTTGGGTGGTCGTGTCGATTTGAATAGTGAGTTTGGTAAGGGTTCTACCTTTAATGTGCATTTGCCAGTCACACTATCTGTTACACAAGTATTGGTGGTGCGCTCTGGCGATGCTGTTTACGCCTTACCTGTGGCTATGATTGAGCAAGCACAAAAAATTAAGCGCTTAGATTTAATTAATGCTTATCAAGCAGGCGAAATTAAGTGGTCTGACAATCAATATCCGCTGCATTATTTATCTAAGTTACTCGATCACCAAGAGCATCAACCAGAAGATCATGCTTATGTTTCGGTGTTGTTATTACGCAGTGCAGCGCATAACATCGCTTTACATGTGGATGAGGTGATTGGTAATCAAGAGGCGGTGATGAAGCCCATTGGTGTGCAGTTAGCACGCGTGCCAGGTATCGTGGGTGCAACGGTGGCGGGCGATGGCAGTATTGTATTGATTATTAATCCAGTACAACTTGCAAATCGCGATTTGTTGGCAGTTGGTAGCGTTGTGGTGAAAACGACTAAAGCTAAAGCGCCAAAAGTGGTGGTTAAACGCCGCATATTGGTGGTGGATGATTCACTTACCATGCGCAAAGTATTGGGCCGCTTGCTCGAGCGTGAGGGTTTTGAGGTGCTAGTCGCAAAAGACGGCATGGATGCGATGCAGTTACTGCAAGAAACCACACCAGACGCGATTTTAACCGACATCGAAATGCCTCGTATGGATGGCTTTGGCTTGGCGCGTAACATTCGTGACGATGCCCGCACTGCCAATACGCCGCTGATTATGATTAGCTCGCGCACGGCAGATCAACATCAAAATTTAGCCAAAGAAATTGGTGTAGACGCCTTCTTCGGCAAGCCTGTGCAAGATGAAGAATTAATTAGTAAAGTGAATGAATTGCTGGCTTCTAAGCGCGTATTACACTAACTAATAAGTAAAAAAGCCGCCAAGACGTTTAAATAAGTCTTAACGGTTTTTTATTTAGTCAGTGCTTTTTGCTGTGGCGAAAAACTAAACAATTAATAAAAATTCCAGTTGCAGCCAAACACCAAACAATTACTGCACCAGAAGGTAAATCGAATATTGCTGAAAGCCCCAAGCCTAGTGCATATGCTGTAGCGCCGATTACATAACCGCCCCACAATTTGTTGGATTGCGGCCAGTTACGCACTGCAATGGCAGGCATGATTAAGCTAGAAAATACTAAATAAACGCCGACTAATTGCACTGAAACGGTAACTGCTAAAGCGAACAGCATGTAGAAACCTGCTTGACCAAGCCGCTCTTTAAGCCCAAACCACAAGCCAAGAATGACTATAGTGAGTAGCAATATTGGGATAAGTTGACTCATGCTTACCCATAAAATCTGCCCAGCTAACAAGTCTTTCAGGTGCTCGCCACCATGTGGATTATTGGCCAGCAGAAGAATGCCTGCGCTGGCAGCGAGTACAAAAATCGCACCAATAAGCGCCTCCTGCACTTCTGGCCAGCGTTTCTCTGTCCAAGTGAGCAGTAGCGCACCCAACGTGGCGGCCATGATGGCAGCGATTTGCACACGCAAGCCTTGTGGTTCCCAACCAAATGTATCTGCAGCAATCACGCCCAGTGCGGCGATTTGTGCGACAGCCAAGTCGATAAACACAATGCCGCGCTTTAATACCTGTTGGCCAAGCGGTACATGTGTTGCCAGCACTAACAACCCTGCCAACATGGCAGGGCCCAGGATGCTGAGATTAAGTGTGTCAATGTTCATAAAGATTTTCCTGTAAGCGATTTGACACTAAGAGTGTGCTCGTTACTGGCATTAATGCATTGCCCACTTATTTGACTGCCAGAGACATTTAGCGCGCAGTCCAGTTTTGCACCATCCATTGCAACCATAAGGAATTGAATATGTTTTTTGTGCCTCATACTCAATAATTTAAAAAGCGCACGGTCAGCACGCAATCCTTGTCTTTGCAGTTTAAGGGTAGATAAACCAGAGTTTTTAGTGATTGCTCCAGACCCTACGTACTCTTTCCCCTCTAGGGTGATGGCAATTTGGGCGCTAAAGTCAGACACTTCTTCAAGCGTTCCTTGTCCTGCAACTCTGTTATCAGTAGCATTTAAATTAAAAGTCAGTTGACTAGCTAGTGCACTTTGGCTTGCGAATAGAGCAAGCATAAAAGTGACACTAAGCATCGCCCGTATTGATATATTCATGATATTTTCCTTAAATGTTATTTAGCTGCATCTACAAGGCGTTGAATGGTATCATCGAACAGTGTGAATAAGTCTTTCGCTCGATCTGAGCCGCCAACCGTAAACGGAATAGATACGGCTGGAATCTTTGCTCTTTCTGACAGCCACTGAGAAGGTCGATCGCTATTGTAGGCAGCCCTAATAACCATTTTTGCTGGTTGCTTTTGCAGTTGCGCTAGCACTTCAGCAAGGTGTGTGCTGGTGGGCTCTACACCTGGTTTAGGTTCCAGGGTGGCAATTTGTTTTAAGCCAAGCCAGTCCTCTAAATACGGAAAAGCTTTATGCTGCACCACAATGGACACCCCTTTAAGTGGCGCTGCTTGGGTTTCCCAGCGCTTTGTTGCTTCTTGCCAGCGCTGCGTAAAGTCATTGTGACGCGTTTGATAAAAAGCCGCATTAGTTGCATCAACTTCCGCCAATCGCTGTGCCAGTGCATCGCTTACTTTGGCGATATTACGTGGGTCAGTTTGGATATGCGGATTGCCGCCAGGATGCACGTCGCCATCAGCACGGTCTAGTCGACTGGGCACTTCCAGCATGCGCACGTAATGCGCTGCTTCAAAGTTACCAGGCTTGCCTGCCAGCACGCTGACATTGCCCGCTTGGCGCAATAATACTGGCAACCAGCCAATTTCAAGTTCGGAACCAGTACAGACCAGTAGGTCTGCTTTGCGTAATTGCGCGACTAAGCTCGGTTTCGCTTCAATGTGATGCACATCCTGCATCGCATTTGTCGCGTTGAACACCGTTACTTTGTCTCCACCCAGTTCTTTTGCCAATGCTCCCCATTCAGGCTCGCAGGCAAACACATTCAGCGCATGTGCAGATTGCGACGCTATTAAAAATAGCGCGAGTGATAGTGTTTGAGTAAATTGTTTCATGAAAGTCTCCTTAGTATTTGTGTGCGCCATGGGCGCCTAAGCTCATCTGATATTGGATGAACACTTGATTATCAGTAGCTTCTTGGCGTGATTTGTCCTGTGAAAGCTGCAAACGAACGCGCGAGAACTCGCTTGGGTTGTAATCCAGCATCCAACTAATACGTTGCGGATCGTAGTCGGTATTGGCCAAATTAGACGTGTTGTCGCCATAATTCACGCTGCCGCTGTTAAGTCTGTCGTAGCGCAAACCGGTGCGCCAATAGGGCAAGAACTTGTACACGCCTTGCAGGTACCAGCCATCTTGCGAGGCAGAATAATTGTCAGTATTTAACGTTCCATCCTCGTTGCGATGCACGTACTCGCCCTGCAATTTGAAGCTGGTGTTAGTGGCATTGCCGTTAGGCGCGTATTTCCAAACAAAATCGGCAATCCATAGTTTGCTAGTACCTGTAAAACTATTGGTGACATAGGTGTCGGTTGCATCTAGGTCGTTCGATTCACGGTCTTTCGGAGAAACGCGCAAGTAAGATAAGCCCGCGCGCCAGCTGCTGCTTGCGCCAGCATCGCCACCCACATGCGCGAATAGTGAACCTGCGCTACCACCGTTTTTGTCACGACCCTCGGTTTCTGCAATGCGCCCGCGCCCATATTCCGCGCCGACTTCCAAAAACAAATCGGTTGGCGCCAACCATTTTAGCTGTACACCATCATCACCAAACTGGTTGCCGAGAAATGCCTGATAGGTGAGCGGATTGTCGACAAAATCCCAAGTGTGCGCGTGTTGCTCGTTCAGATAGCCGACACCGGAAAAGAAGCGTCCAGCCTTGATGGTAGCGCCATAAGGCAGCGAGGTGGTTTGAATAAACGCTTCCTCCACGCCTACAGAATTATCGCCCGTCAGTGCCAAATTCAAGCCACCGTAGAATTTGTCGTCCACGTTGGCATACACGCCCAGCTCGGATTCGCCCAAACTGAAGCCGCGCGAGCCTGGCCCAATTTCGCCACCAGCCTGAAAACCGGTGATATGAAAGTCCGAATCTTTTGTACGATTGGCCAACGTGCCGCTTAAAATTAGCGAAATATCTGGGTTAAAGGCATTGCTGGAAGTGGCTTTGGTGCTTGCTTGCACAGCTGCATCATCCGCCTTTTTATCCGCTTGCGTGGCAACGGTTTCAGTTTGTTGTAAACGTGATTCTAAAGACTGAATACGTGTTTCGTAACTTTGCTTTAATTGTTGAAGTTCAGCACGGAGTTTTTCCATCTCATTGCTGTCGTTAGCTTGAGCCGCCGCTGGCAGCAAGTAGGCTAGCGCAATAGCGCGCACCATTAGTTTGCGTTTGTACATATAAACCTCGCATAGTAAAAATAGATAAATCCATCCCTAAAAATTAGGAATGGAGTAAACAGCTAGATGCTATGCGAGATAAGGCGGGGCGCGGGATTGGTACGGTTGAAAGTGTGCCGAAATAATCGGCTGTGTTGCAGAGCGTAAAAACTCAAATGTGGTGCTTAGGGCATGAAATGACTGGGATTTTGAACCAACAGCACTGCCAACACCTGCCAGCGCGATACATTTGCCGCAATTGTCAGAATGCGGTAGCGTATTTTTTTGACTTGAAGATTTTTGTTGCCAATCCGCCGTGTGTTCATACGGGTGCGTCAAAGCCATCTGCTGCGCGAACGTCAACAGGATAGCAAATAGCAACGATAAGAATGAACGATTAATCATAGTTTTTAAAAAATACCTAAATTTACTATAGCCCGTTTTATTTGAATGGGCAAGCATTAAACAGTTCAAATAATTTCGACGACATTTAATAATTTTTTATTTAGTCATATTTATATTTTTGGGCACCATTTTTTTTGCATACAGGTAAAATAGTCGCATGCAAGATTCGCCAGTAAATTCTGAAATTTCAAGTACCCAGTTCGTGCATTTGCGTTGTCACAGCGAATATTCGATTGTCGATGGCATAGTGCGGATTGATGATTATATCGCCACAGCCAGTAAAGACGCTATGCCAGCCGTGGCGCTAACCGATTTAAGCAATTTATTTGGTGCGATTAAATTTTATAAAGCCGCGCGCGATAAAGGCATTAAACCGATTTTAGGCTGTGAACTTTGGCTAGAAAACAGCAAAAATCGTGACCAAGCGTTTCGCATTTTATTGTTGGTGCAAACTAACGCGGGTTATCTAAAACTTTGCCAACTATTAAGCCGCGCCTATCTTGAGAACCAATACCGTGGCCGCGCCGAGATTAAACGTGAGTGGCTAGATGGCCAAGATGGTCAAACTACGGAAGGCTTGATTCTAATTTCTGGCAATGCACAAAGCGATATTGGCGTTGCCCTGCAAGCCAATAACCATGTGACTGCTGGCGCTCTTGCAAATACATGGTCGAGTATGTTTCCCAATCGGTTTTATATTGAGCTGCAACGCATGGCTACAGATAATGCTACGCAAGAAGCTTTAATAAACAATGCCTTAAATCTTGCAAGTCAGTACGATTTGCCAGTGGTGGCTACACATCCCATCCAATTTATTTTACCAGATGACTATAAAGCGCACGAAGCGAGAACCTGTATCGCAGAAGGCTATATGTTGGCGGATAAACGCCGCCCAAAAAATTTCACTGACCAGCAATATTTCAAGTCGCAAGCACAAATGTGTGAGCTGTTTGCGGACATTCCTGAAGCGCTTGCCAATACCATTGAAATTGCAAAACGTTGTAATTTGACTATTACTTTAGGCAAAAACTATTTGCCGAATTTTCCTACGCCCAACCAAGAAAGTCTTGATACCTACTTAACGCAGCAGTCGCGTGCTGGGTTAGAGGCGCGTTTGCAGTTGCTTTACCCGAACACTGAAGCACGAGAAGCCAAGCGAGCAGAGTATGAAGCCAGGCTTACTTTTGAATGCAAAATTATTAACCAAATGGGTTTTGCGGGATATTTTTTAATTGTGGCGGATTTTATAAACTGGGCTAAAAATAACGGTGTGCCAGTTGGCCCTGGACGTGGTTCTGGTGCTGGTTCTTTGGTGGCTTACAGTTTAAATATCACCGACCTTGATCCGTTAGAATATAACTTACTTTTTGAGCGCTTTTTGAATCCAGATCGCATTTCTATGCCCGATTTCGACATCGATTTCTGCATGGATGGTCGTGATCGCGTGATTGATTATGTGAAGCAGAAATATGGCTTAGATGCGGTTTCTCAAATCGCGACATTCGGTACCATGGCCGCCAAAGCGGTAATCCGCGATGTTGGCCGTGTGTTGGATTTACCATTTAATTTTGTTGATGGTATTGCGAAATTGATTCCGCTTGAGCTTGGCATTACGCTGGAATCTGCGCTGGAAAAAGAACCACAACTGCAAGAGCGGCGCGAAGCAGAAGAAGAGGTTGCCGAGTTGCTGGAGCTGGCTTTGCGGCTGGAAGGTTTAGTGCGCAATGTCGGCATGCATGCGGGTGGTGTGCTCATTAGCCCGGGTAAGATTTCAGATTTTTCACCGATTTATTGCCAGGCTGATGGTGGTAGTCTGGTGAGCCAATACGATAAAGACGACGTAGAAGCGGTTGGTTTAGTGAAGTTCGACTTTTTGGGCTTGCGTACGCTCACAATTCTAGAGCTGGCCTTAGAAAATGCCAATAAACAACGTGCTGCTGTAGGTGAGGCTCCGCTAAGTTTTGAAACATTGCCTTTGGATGATAAAGCGACTTATAAATTGCTCAAAAGTGCCAATACCACGGCGGTGTTTCAGCTGGAATCGCGCGGCATGAAAGACATGCTCAAGCAAGCATTGCCTGATTGCTTCGAAGATATTATTGCGTTGGTGGCCTTGTATCGTCCAGGTCCGATGGATTTGATTCCCGATTTTTGTCGTCGCAAACATGGCAAACAACGCGTGGAATATCCGCATCCTGCGACTGAAAGTATTTTAAAAGAAACCTACGGCATCGCGGTGTATCAAGAGCAGGTGATGCAAATTGCGCAGGTGGTGGCGGGCTATAGCTTAGGCGCTGCGGACTTGCTGCGTCGCGCTATGGGTAAAAAGAAGCCAGAAGAAATGGTAGCACAGCGTGTGATTTTTACCGAAGGTGCGCTAAAAAACGGCCTGAACGAACGTCAAGCGCGTGAATTATTTGATTTGCTAGAGAAGTTTGCAGGTTACGGATTTAACAAATCGCACGCCGCCGCTTATGCGCTGGTCGCTTATCAGACGGCGTATTTAAAAGCGCATTATCCTGCGGCATTTTTGGCTTCTACCATGTCAGCCGATATGAATAATACCGACAATATTCATCTATTTTTTGACGATTGCGCGCCGAATAAAGTCGAGGTGCTGCCGCCTGACATCAACCAAAGTGGTTATCGTTTTGAGCCTATCAGTAATAGTCAAATTTTGTATGGATTAGGCGCGGTCAAAGGCACAGGACTAGCCGCGATTGAGTTGATTCTGGCTGCGCGTGAGCAAGATGGCCCATTTAAAAACTTGTTCGATTTTTGCAATCGTTTAGATTTACGCAAAGCGAATCGGCGCGTGATTGAATCGTTGATTCGCGTTGGCGCGTTCGATAAGCTAGAACCGAATCGCGCCGCATTGTTGGCGGGTGTTGGCATGGCGGTTGCAGCTGCAGAGCAATCAAATAGCCACGCTGGGCAAGATAGTTTATTCGGCGGCGTTGCGGAGACTAAACACGAGTTGCCGAATGTGCTAGCTTGGTCACCTGAAGAGTCGTTGATACAAGAAAAAGCGGCGCTGGGGTTTTATTTAAGCGGTCATCCATTTTTGAATGTCAAAGAAGACGTGAGCCAATTTATACGCGGCACGCTGGCGGATTTGGTACCGCAAGAACAGCCCAAACTATTGGCAGGCGTCGTGACTGGTGTGCGTATACGTATGACGCAGCGCGGCAAAATGGCAATTGTGACACTAGATGACGCGGTGGCTAGAGTAGATGTGGTGGTGGGCAGCGAGCTGCTGAATCAATATGCCAATTTGATTAAAGAAGACCAGTTACTGGTGATTGAAGGTCGAGTGAGTAATGATGATTTTTCTGGCGGAATTCGCGTCAATGCACGCAAGCTATATGATTTGGCTTCAGCACGTAGTGCGCACGCCAGCATGCTGAAAATATTCTGCAATGGTCAATCGGATGCAGCGAAACTGGCTACAATTTTGAGTCCCTATTGTAAAAAATCAACCGATTCAGATAAAAAGTTGTGTCCTGTTAAAATTGAATATCATAATAGCCAAGGCCAAGCCAGCTTGATGCTGGGGGATGCTTGGCGGGTTGAGTTGCAAGATGAATTATTACGAAATCTACACGCATGGTTATCAAAAGAAAACGTAAAAATCCTTTATAATTAATGCAATTTAAAACTTAGGCATTCCACATTACATGAAAGTAAGCTATTTAGATTTTGAGCAAGGTATAGCAGATTTAGAAAATCGCATTGATGCGCTGCAAGTGTCACATGACGATCATGATGATTTGGATATTTCCAAAGAGTTAGAGCAATTGCAGAAAAAAAATAAAAAACTGCTCGAAGATACTTATAAAAACTTGAGTGCGTGGCAAATTTCGCAAGTGGCACGCCATCCGCAACGCCCTTATACGCTTGATTATATTGCTAATTTATTTACTGATTTTGAAGAACTGCACGGCGACCGTGCTTATGCCGATGATCCTGCCATTGTCGGTGGGTTAGCGCGTTTTGAAGGTATTCCAGTCATGGTGATTGGCCATCAAAAAGGTCGTGATGTGAAAGAGCGCCAATACCGTAATTTTGGCATGCCGCGACCAGAAGGCTACCGTAAAGCTTTACGCTTACTCAAGCTTGCAGAAAAGTTTGGGTTGCCTGTTATTACTTTAATTGATACGCCAGGTGCCTATCCTGGTATTGGTGCAGAAGAACGCGGCCAATCTGAAGCTATAGCGCGCAATTTGTATGTGATGAGTGAACTTAAAACGCCGATTTTGGGTGTAATTATTGGAGAAGGTGGCTCGGGAGGCGCGCTGGCATTAGGCGTGGTTGATCAGCTTTTGATGCTGCAATACTCTACCTATTCTGTTATTTCACCTGAAGGCTGCGCTTCTATTTTGTGGAAAAGTGCGAGCAAGGCGCCAGAAGCTGCAGAAACCTTGGCAATTACGGCGGATAGATTAAAAGTGCTTGGCTTGGTTGATGTAATCGTTGCGGAACCTTTGGGCGGCGCGCATCGCGATGCTGCCACCACGATGGAATCGCTTCGCCGTGCGCTAAAGATAGAACTCACCGTGCTCCAGAAGAAAACAACAGACAAATTGTTAGCAGCGCGTTATGAACGTTTAATGGGTTATGGTAAGTTTAAAGAAACTGCCAGCAAGTAGCTCAAAAAAACCACTTCAACATCAGCTTAAAGTTTTTTTAGGTGATGTTTTTTTAAGCCAAAATAAACCAAATCCTAAGCTAGTAGCGGCTTTAAGTGGTGGTTTAGACTCTATCGTCTTGTTGCAATTACTCGTCGAAATCAATAAAACACTCCCATTTAAATTACACGCACAGCATGTGCATCATGGTTTAAGCCCCAATGCGGACGCGTGGGCAACTTTTTGCGCGGATGTTTGCAAAAAATTGATCATTCCACTCACCATTTCAAATGTAAATGTCAATAAAAAATGCGGCTTAGGCGTTGAAGCGGCCGCCCGCGAAGCTAGGTACAAAGCACTCTTTGCTACAGAAGCAGATTTTATTTGTTTGGCACACCATCAGGATGATCAAGCCGAAACACTGCTGCTGCAACTCGCCCGTGGTGCTGGGGTGAAGGGACTTGCTGGCATGTCAGCAAGTAATATGAAACTGCTGCGACCTTTGCTGGAGGTTTCTCGTAGCACATTAGAAACTTACGCAAAGCAGCACAAATTAACTTGGATTGAAGACGAAAGTAATTTTGATACAAAATTTGACAGAAATTTTCTACGTCATGAGATTTTGCCGAAATTAGAAAAGCAATATCCCGCTATCAAACAAACCATTAGCCGTGCTGCGCAACACATGGCGGAAGCGAATGCTCTATTGGATGAGTTGGCTGAAATGGATGTAAAAGAATGCCTATTAAATACTCAACAATTGCACTTGGCGCCCTTGGCAAAATTTAGTGGCGCGCGTATAAATAATGCAATGCGTTGGTGGTTATTACAGAATAACTGCGATGCACCAAGCGCGGCTCAATTGCAGCAAATCACACAGCAGCTTTTACATGCAAAATCTGACGCAAACATTAAAATCAAGTTGTCTGAAAGCCTTATTCTGCGGCGCTTTCAGGGCAGTGCTTATTTGCTTAAAAACATGCAAAAAGCTGATGACTTATACCAGAACAGTGCTTTCAGTTTGCCTTGGAAGGGCGAAAAAACTATTATTTTGCCCGATCAATCGCGCTTATTTTTTAGCGAAAAACTTGGTCAAGGTATTGCCATGAGGCATGTTGAAAATGGTCAATTAAACATCCGTTATCGTCGCGGTGGTGAAACTTTAAAGCCTGAAGAAAATCGCCCAAATCGCAGCCTAAAAAGTTTATTTCAAACCTCACAAGTTCCGCCTTGGGAACGCGCGCAATTGCCACTTATTTTTATGGATGAGACTTTGGTGATGATTCCTAATGTTGGCGCGGATGTTAACTTCGCTGCCAATATTGATGAAATAGGTTTAACGGTCGAATGGAAACATTAAGATTAAATTAAATATAAAAATTAATGCTCTGAGACCCGCATGGATACTGGTTTCTAGAGTATCATTTTTTAAGAATTTTAACCAATACTGGCCATACATTTTCTAACATTTTTGCTTGTGCAGCTGCAGTTGGGTGCAAGCCATCGTTTTGAATTAAATTTGGATTGCCCGCCACGCCTTCTAATAAAAAAGGCACTAATTTTAGTTGATGTTTTTTAGCTAAATTTTGGTAATTTTGGCTATATTGGCGACTATATTTCAGTCCATAATTGGGTGGAATTTTCATACCTAATAATAAAATGCTGGCTTTTTTGGCTTTTGCTTGTTGAATCATGGCGTCTAAATTGTGGCCAGTTTCATCTGCGCTTAAGCCACGCAAACCGTCGTTACCACCCAGTTCTAACACTATAATGTGCGGCTTTTGTTCTGATAGCATGTTGGCAAAACGACTTAAGCCGCCGCTGGTGGTCTCGCCGCTGATGCTGGCGTTAATCACTTTATAATTGTATTTTTTCTGCGCGATGCGCTGTTGCAATAAAGCCACCCAGCCCTCATCTTGTTGTATACCGTAGGCGGCAGATAAACTATCACCAAAAACCACTATAGTTTTTGATCTGGCTTCTTCGGCAACAGCGGGCATTGCAACCAAAATGCTTACAATAAGACTAACAGCCATGAAAAAATTAAACAGTGCTTTATTCATCACTACCTTATAACGAGAACACATGACATATGTTACTTTCTGATCCAATCAATCAAGAGACAACGTCTCAAGCAGATAAAAGTATGAGCATTGAGAATACTAGCGCTATTTTAGCCACAAATTTAAGCAAGTACGTCGGTGATAGTGCAAATAAAATTGAAATTTTAAAAGACCTTAATTTGCAAGTAGCGCTAGGTGAGAGCGTGGCGATTGTTGGTAGTTCGGGTTCGGGAAAATCGACCTTGTTGGCATTGTTGGCGGGCTTAGATGTGCCTACTAGCGGCAGTGTTGAAGTTGCTGGCAAGTCTTTTAGTGCCTTAGATGAAGATGCTCGAGCAGCGGTGCGTGGTGCGCAGATGGGTTTTGTGTTTCAATCTTTTCAATTACTCAGCACCATGACCGCACTAGAAAACGTGATGCTGCCGTTGCAACTAGCTAATCGAAAAGAGGCCAAACAAATAGCAGTAGCGACGCTAGAGAAAGTCGGTTTGGGCGCACGTTTGAATCATTATCCTAAACAACTCTCGGGCGGCGAGCAGCAACGGGTGGCCATTGCACGCGCTTTTGCCACTCAACCAGCCATTTTGTTTGCAGATGAGCCAACAGGTAATTTGGATATCAGTACTGGCGAGCGCATTATTGAGTTGTTATTTAGCCTAAATCAAGCAGCCAATACCACACTTATTTTAGTGACGCATGACGCGCAATTGGCACAGCGTTGCAGCCGTGTTTTAACACTACAAAATGGCCAGTTAAGGGTAATTTAGCGCTAAATATATGCCACTAAATATTAAACTTGCTTGGCAACAATTACGCTCACAATGGCAATCAGGCGATTTGCGTGTGCTAGTGCTGGCCTTGGTGCTTGCGGTCACTTCAATCACCGCTGTGAGCTTTTTCACCAGCCGCATTGCATCACACCTCAATAATCAAGGCGGCATGCTGCTGGGCGGCGATGCGGTATTGATTTCTGACCATGCTGTTTCACCAAAATATATCGCAGAGGCCAAGCAAGCTGGTCTGCAAGCTTCATCCACGCTTGAGTTTGCGAGTATGGCAATAAACAATGATAAAAATCAGCTGGCAGAAATTAAAGCCATTGACGATAATTTTCCGCTGATTGGCGATTTTGGCGTGCAGTTTTCGGCAGAAAATTTAACACAAAATGTGCAAACAACACCAAAAAAAGGGGAGGTTTGGATAGAACCTCGCTTAGCTAATGCACTCGATTTAAAGCTTGGCGATCAACTAGAATTAGGCGCTAGAAACTTTAAAGTGGCGGGTTTGCTGACGCGTGAACCTTCACGCGGCGGCGATATGTTTAGCTTTGCACCACGTGTGATGATGCATATCAGTGATGTGCCAGCAACAGCGCTCATTCAGTTTGGCAGTCGCGTCAAATATCAATTGGTGCTTGCTGGCTATGCCGCTGAGTTAAATCAATTTGTTGCAAAAATAACGCCTAATTTACAACGTGGTGAGCGCATAGAAGACGTAAAAACGGCGCGACCAGAGATACGCAGTGCGTTAGATAAAGCTGAAGTGTTTTTGGGCTTAAGCGCCATGGTGAGCGTGGTGTTGGCAATTGTAGCAATGCTTTTAGCCAGCGCACCTTTTGTAGCGCGCAGCCAAGAAACGGCAGCCTTGTTGCGTTGTTTTGGCGCTTGCAAAGCAAGTATTGAAAATATTATGCTGATTCAAACCGCGCTGTTGGCCTCAATTGGCGGCATTGTTGGTAGCTTGTTGGGTTATGCCATACAGTTTATTTTGGCATATTTTGCTGGTCGTTTATTCTTAGAAAGTTTGCCTTTGCCTAGCTTGACGCCAATTTTGGTTGGCTTAGCGCTAAGCTTTGCTATTCTATTTGCCATTATGTTGCCGCATATTCGTACGTTAAAAAATATCCCTACCATCAATATTTTGCGCAAAAACTTTGTACTAAACCCCAGCAAAGTTTGGCTAAATTATTTGCCAGTGGTGATTGTGGTCATAGTCTTAATTTTTGGGATAGCGAAAACAGCTAAACTAGCGTTGGCATTTTTGGCTGGTATTTTTGGCATTTGTGTGGTGGCAGGTTTGTTGGCGTATGGCTTGGCGCTTTTGTTGCATCGCGTTAGTCAAAGCAATGGCATTAGCAACAACGTTGGCCTTGGTATGGCTAATTTAAAACGGCGATTAGGTTTATCTATTGCGCAAATTATCGGCTTTAGCTTAGGCGCTATGGTGCTGATGTTGTTGGTGATGATTAAAACTGATTTGATGCAAGCGTGGCAGAAATCTTTGCCAGCAGACGCGCCGAACAGATTTATTATTAATATTCAACAAAATCAGGTTGAACAAGTTAAAGCGTTTATTCAAAAGGCTTCTAAACAATCCAGCCAGCAAGTATTCGCCATGATACGTGGTAGATTGGTTGAGAAAAACGGCCTACCAATCAATGCAGAGATGTTTACAGATGAGCGCGCTAAAAAACTCGTTTCGCGTGAATTTAATTTATCCTCGGCAGCGGTGATGCAAACAGATAACAAGCTGCAGCAAGGCCGCTGGTGGCGTGCCGATGAGGCTACAGCCCCACTATTATCAATAGAAGAAGATATCGCAAAAGCACTGAATGTGAAACTTGGCGACAGACTCACTTACGACATTGCGGGTAGCAAAATTACTTTAAATGTAACAAGCATCCGAAAAGTAGAGTGGGATAGCATACGCGCCAACTTTTTTGCTGTGACGCCGCCGCAAACGCTGGATAAATTTAGTGCTAGTTACATGACAGCGTTTTATTTACCCAGGAGCCAAGACAATGCACTTAATCGTATCGTGCAGGAGTTTCCCAATTTTACAGTGATCGATGTTGCCAGTGTGATGAACCAAGTGCGCGATATCATGAGCAAGCTAACCACTGCGGTGAGTTTTGTATTTGGGTTTTGTGTTCTGGCTGGCGTTATTGTGCTTTACGCCGCGCTGGTGGCCACGCGCGTAGCACGCTTGCAAGAATCAACTTTACTACGCGTGTTAGGAGCATCGCGCAAGCAAGTCACTATCTCTATGCTTACCGAATTTGTCAGCATTGCAGCGGTGGCTTCAGTGGTAGCTGTGTTAGTGGCTAGCGCTCTAAGTTATTACCTTAGCCACTTTGTGTTGGATATTCCATATCAATTTAATTTATCTTTAGCGCTTAGTGTGTTAGCCATTGCGCTCGTGCTCATCCCGCTAGCCTCATGGTTAGTCATTCGCGGCTACTTAAACGTGGCACCAAAACAG
>JANNFN010000107.1:0-3296 GCA_031379885.1 Methylotenera sp. | reverse complement strand
CAGCCAGTCGTTTGAATACTGTTTTGTTCGCCAGCAAGAGAATCCACTTGAATGCCAAGCATATCTAAAACAGGGCCAGAAACTTTGGTAAACTTCATATTCTCATCTTGCTCCCAATACCAATCGGATGCCAGCTCCGTTAGGCTACGGTAACGCGCTTCACTTTCTCTTAATTCTGCAGTGCGTTCCAACACGGTTTGCTCGAGTTCTTTACTGTAATTTTCTAGTCTTTTGTATAGCAGACGTACTTCCAGCATATTGTGAATGCGCGTTTTAACTTCCACCAAATCAAATGGCTTGCTGATAAAATCTTTAGCGCCAGCCTGCAAAGCGCGTAGTTTATGGCCTGGTTGGGCGGTGAGTACCAGCACGGGAAGATAAGCGTCAGAGATGTTTGTTTTTAAGCCTTCCATGACTTGAAAGCCATCCATCACTGGCATTTGCAAATCTAGTAGAATCAAATCGTAGTGATTTATGCGGTGTAGCGCACATACTTCCTGTGGATTCATTGTTGAGGTAACTGATGTGTAGCCAGTTTCTGTCAGTAATTGTTCAAGCAAGCTAATGTTAGGCTCTTGATCATCCACAATCAGAATGTTAGCGTTAAGAATTTCTGATTCAATCTTCTTCATCCTTATTCCTTTTCAGCGGCAAGTGCCGCTTGCTCTTTCGCAAATTTAAGTGCTAAATCAAGGGTTTCCATAAATTCAATGACTTTAATCGGTTTGGTCAGATAACGGAAAAAACCAGCCTGCAAGCCTTTCTCAATGTCATGCAGCACTGCATTGGCGCTCAGCGCGATGACTGGAATATGGGCTGTTGCTGAATCTTTAGCCAGTATTTTCATGGCATCGAGGCCGCTAATGCCAGGTAAATTAATATCCATTAGAATCAAGTCGGGTAAAGAGGCGCGCGCCATCTTAATGCCTTGTTTGCCATCCTTTGCGCTCAACAGGCTGATGTCATTTCTGCGCGCAATAATATCCTCGACCAGCATCAGATTGGCAGGATTATCCTCAACGTAGAGCAGGGTGTGTAACTGCATTTTGTCTTGGCTTTTGGCCTGCGCTTGTGATTGTGATTGTGATTGTGATTGTGATTGGTTTTCTAACTGCGTTTCGATGATAAGGTTAAGTTCAATCCAAAACACACTGCCTTTGCCAATAGTGCTTTCCACGCCTATTTTGCCATCCATCAACTCGACCAGCCGTTTGCACACCACCAAACCAATGCCTGTGCCGACCTCAGCTTTCGCATTCTGCCCAAGACGATTAAATGGCTGAAAAAGTTGCGCAATTAACTCTGGAGTCAGTCCTGCACCTGTATCTCGCACGCTGATACGAATCGAATCAGCGTCGGTTAAGCTATACTCTACGTCAACTTTACCGCCCGTTTTGTTGTATTTAATCGCGTTAGAAAGCATATTAAGAATAATTTGCTTCACACGGGTATGGTCAGCTTTAACAAAGTAGGGCGTTTCTAACTGGTTAAAGTTAATCGTAATGTCCCGTTTTTGCGCTTGTGGCTCAATCATCGCCTTGCATTCGCGCATCACTTCGGCCAATGATACTGGTTCTAGTGATAGTGCCATCTTGCCAGATTCAATCAGTGCTAAATCTAAAATTTCATTAATTAAATCCAGCAAATACCAACCTGCTTTAAGAATCTGATCGACGCTCTTTTTCTGGGTGGGCGTAGGCATTGGTGTACCAGATTCGATGAGTTGGGCAAACCCGAGTATGGCGCCAAGCGGCGTACGTAGCTCATGGCTCATGCTAGAAAGAAAATCAGACTTAGCGAGGTTGGCTTTTTCTGCCACAATAGTAGCAAGCTCAAGCTCAGTGTTTTTGTCCTGAAGCTCTTCATTCAGCATGATTCGTTCTGCTTCAATTAATTTACGCGCAGTATTATCGGTGCCGATTAGCAGGTAGCCGATAATGGTGTTCTGCGCATCACTCAGCGCAGTAACTGATACCACCGCTGGTAAACGGCTGCCATCTTTACGGATATAGGTAAGCTCGTAGATATCCTCAATACCGCGTGACGCCTTAAACACCAAGGCCTCAAAGCCTGGCTTAATGGTAGTGTTTAGTTCGAGGCTTAACACTTTAGCTCGTGCGATGACTTCTTCTGGGTCAGAAATCTCGGCGGGCGTAATTTTGTTCATTACATCTGTCGCCGCATAGCCCAGCATATGTTCTGCACCAACGTTAAAAATCTGAATCACACCCTTGGCATCGGTAGCAATGCTGGAGAAGTTGGCACTGTTGAAAATAGCATTCTGCAACGCACCAGCTTTGAGTAATGCGGCCTCCACCTCTTTACGTAAAGAAATGTCCCGTAAAATACTAGTAAAGTAGCGCTCACCACCTAACCACATTTCGCTAACTGCTATTTCTAGTGGAAAAGGAGTGTTGCCCTTGCGCCAACCAATTACTTCGCGACCAATGCCTGCAGCGAGCGCTTCATCGCTCGCCTTGTAAAGCTCAAGCGAGCCGTTACGCTGGTTTTGGTCAAGTTCTGGTATCAGTACACTGAAATTCAGTCCAATCAATTCAGCAGCACTAAGCCCAAACATTTTTTCAGCAGCTGGGTTAATTGTTTCGATGATGCCATTGCTAGCATGAAAAGTAATCACACCATCTACTACGGTGCTGAGAATTGCCTGCATTTGTGCAGTTTTGTCGCGTAACGCCTGTTGTATCTTGTATTCTTTAGTAACATCACGAAACACTAACACAGCACCAATCACTTCTGCACTGTGGCTAAGAATTGGCGCGCAACTGTCGGCAATATCGCACTCACTACCATCGCGCGCAATCAGTACAGTATGATTTGCTAAACCCTGAACTACACCATGTTCTAATGTTTTTATTACTGGGATTGTGGAAGGTTGGCGGGTTTCTTTGTTGACAATATGAAAAACCTCATCTACTGCGAGACCAGCGGCTTCTGCTTGTTTCCAGCCGGTGAGTTGTTCAGCCACCGGATTTAGCCGCATTATACGTGCTTCGGTATCTGTTGTAATCACTGCATCTCCGATAGAGTTGAGAGTGACTGCCAATTGTTCCTGACTATCCAGTAGAGAGATATTAACAAGATGCAGTTTTTTATTTACTTCTTCCTGAGCCTCCAATAAATGCCGTGTTTCGAGATGTACTAAATTTTTGAGTTTTTGCTGTGATTGGCGATAGATTAAATAAATGAACCCAACCGCCAACAGCGCCCATAGCAGGCCTGCGAAAATAATGACGTTAATCACACGACGCATGCCTGATTGCAATTTGATATCTAAC
>JANNFN010000088.1:0-28919 GCA_031379885.1 Methylotenera sp. | reverse complement strand
ACCGTAACACACTGGCCAATAACATCCGAGATGCAATTAATGCATATGTGCCAGGTGTTGGTGACGACTTTACTGCAACTACTTCTGGCGATGAAGTAACAATTAGCCGCGTGGCTGTTGGCCCATTTATGGGTACGGTTGGCGTCACTGCAACAATCGTTAATAGAGCAGCAATTACAGGGGTAAACTCACAAGGCTCAATTACTGTGGGGAGAGCAGGTAAAACAGTAGATAACACCAAAAATACTGTTCAAAATAACACTTGTAAGATTACGGTTACTGCTACTACCTGTGCTACTACAATTACTGTTTCTTCAATTAAAGTGAACAGTAGCCCTGCCACCAATAATATTTTGGGCAGTACAATTACTTATACGCCTTTAGCAACGCAACCAGATTCAGCAACCACTAAAAATGCTTTAGCAACTTTGATTAAAGACAATATTAATAGCACTATTTCTAGTCCACAAGACTTCACCGCTACCTGCGGTGCCGGTACTGCAGGTGCAGGAGTTCCTTGTACCACAGCTTTAATTACTATCACGGCAGTGAATCAGACAACAGCAACAAATGGCAGTTTTACAATAACTGCAAGCTCGGCTGCAACTGGAAACGTAACTCTAAGCCAAACGACCGCCTTATCTGGTGGGGTGCTTGGTATTTCAGCTAAAAATTACACGCTTGCAGACCCTACAACCCTAACAATTACCCAATTTAATGGTGGTACGCCAGTGGTGAATACGTTTAGCCGTGTGGATATTGAGCCATTAACCTTAAATTATACCAAAGCATCCACTAGAAAAGATTGTGTTGGCTCGACTTGTACTTATGACGAGGAAATGACTAACTTTGCTAACTGGTACAGCTACTACCGTACCCGTATGCAAATGATGAAAACTTCTACTAGCCGCGCGTTTAAAACTATTGATACGCGTTATAGGGTTGGCTTCATTACCATTAACAATGCCTCTACCTTTTACTTGCCTATTGATCAATTCGGCAGTACACAAAAAAGTGATTGGTACACTAAACTATTCTCAGTCAACGGTAACAGTAGTACACCGCTTAGAACTGCATTATCTACAACAGGACGCATATTTGCAGGTAAAAAACCAATTGGCACGTCAGACCCTGTGCAATACTCTTGCCAACAAAACTTTGCCTTGCTGACTACAGATGGTTATTGGAACGGCGGTGGTGGCGTACAAATTAATGGCAGCTCGGCTATTACCAACTATGACGGTTCAGGTACAGGTAGGCCTCAGTATGAAGGATCTACGGCTACCTCTGATACTTTAGCTGATGCCGCTAAATATTATTACGATACTGATTTACGTAACAGCAGCCAAGGTAATTGCGCCGGTGCGTTAGGAGCTGGAACTGATGTGTGCGCAGATAATGTATTTGTATCCCCCACGGATAACAATGAGAAACAACATATGACGACATTTACCCTAGGTTTAGGGGTGGATGGCGAGTTGGCTTATACCTCAGATTACCGCAACGCAAACGCTGGTGATTATTACGATATTACACAAGGTACTAAAAATTGGTCTGTTCCTGTCGCCGATAAACAAACTGCTGTGGATGATTTATGGCACGCGGCAGTAAACGGACAAGGGACTTATTTTAGTGCTAGAGACCCAAATCAATTAAATAGATCGTTAACAGATGCATTACAATCGATTGGCGCCAAAGTAGGAGCAGGTGCAGCCGCAGCAACCAGCACGCTGAACCCAGTTGCAGGGGATAACTTTGCTTATGTAGCAAGCTATACTACTGTGAAATGGGCAGGTAATTTGGAAGCGCGTGAAATCGACCTAAACAATGGCAACGTGAGTGAAGATGCGACTTGGTGTGTAGAAAACGTTGCAGCTTCAAGTTGTGCATCGCCCAGCGCTATTGTTGGTGAGGATGTGAATGGTGCTACAGTGGCGTATTGCGTAACACCAAGTGCGACATTAGCAACTTGCCCCTCACCAGGTATTTTGAGTGGCACAGATTGTAAAGTAGAAGTTGCATCATCTTGTGTAGGCTCAATGACAGATAATGTAGGCCCTGCCTTATCTAGTCGCACTATTTATATTAAAAATGGCGCAACCAATAATTTAGTTGATTTTAACTATGCTAATTTATCGGCAAGTCAGAAGTCTTTTTTTGAAACTACATGGCTATCTGCAAACCTTAGCCAGTGGAGCGCTCTAGACACTACACAGCAAGCAAAAGTAGGGGGTGCAAATATTGTTAATTTCTTACGCGGAGAAACTGGTTTTGAAGATCGTGCAAGCAATGTAACGGGTACCGCGCCATCACAGGTAGATAATAGGCTATTCCGTTTCCGTGATAAAACAATGGGAGATGCTTTAGAATCTACACCAATATTTGTAGGTGCTGAAAAATTAAATTATAGCGACCCTAATTTTGGACCGCTTGGTGTGGCTACATCATTTAAAGAGGCTCAGAAAAATCGGGCGGGTACCGTTTACCTAGGTACAAATGACGGCATGCTACACGCTTTTAACAGTACAAATGGTGAAGAGCGCTGGGCTTACATACCAAGCATGGTAATACCTAATATGTATAAACTTGCAGATAAAAATTATGCAAATTTACATACCAATTTTGTAAATGGTGATGCAATAGTTGGTGCAATTTGTTATTCAAATTGTGCTGTAAGTGGTGCTGGTGGCGCAGCATGGAAAACCATTTTAGTTGGTGGTTTAAATGGCGGCGGCAGGGGTTACTATGCCCTAGATATAACTAACCCAACAACACCAACATTGCTTTGGGAATTTACACCTGCCAATGACAATGATTTAGGTATAAGTTTTGGTAATGCAGAAATTACTAAAAAAGCGGATGGTACATGGGTGGTGTTAATTACATCTGGCTACAACAATACTACTGGCAGTAATCCAGGCAAAGGTATTCTGTATGTATTAAATGCTAATACAGGCGCTGTAATTACTAAATACAAAACTACTGCAGGGACTGCTGCTGACCCAAGTGGGCTAGCTAAAATTAGTGCTTATGTGAATGAGCCTAATATTAACAACTCTGCTTTATATGTTTATGGTGGAGATTTACAAGGTAATGTATGGCGTTTTGATATCAATTCGCCAGAAGTTGCTGGTGTGAATCCATTTAAATTCGCGGTATTAAAAGATTCAGCTGGCGTGCCTCAACCTATCACGGTTAAGCCAACATTGTCGGATGTTTCAGGCAAGCGCCTAATTATTTTAGGTACAGGTAAATATCTTGAAGTACCAGATCTAACTGATCTTCAACATCAGTCGTTGTATGCTATTTCTGATGATAGCTCAGTCACTGCTACTTTAGATAACCCTCGCTTAAGTAGTGCGATGGTGCGTCAATCATTGGTAGATAACGGTAATGTGCGGAATGTTCAAACGCCAATACCATCTCCACCTAACTATGCAAGCGATAGGGGTTGGTACATAGATTTGCCGGATAGTGTAGAATTTCCGAATAGTAGAGAGCGTCAAAACATACCATCAAAATTTGTGGCTGGTGTGACATTGTTAGTACCTACTATTGTGCCATCTAATACGGTTTGCTCACCAGGTGGTTTCGGCTGGTTAAATTTCATCAACTACAAAACGGGTTCGGTGATTACTACAAATGTGGTAGCTTCTAAGACTAATGCCCCAATTGTAGGTATCAATGTAATTTACATTAAAGGTAAACCAGTGGTTTCAGTGGTGACAGCAGACAATCCTACGCCTGAGAAACCAGCAGTAGAACCACCTCTGCCCACATCAACAAAATTTACAAACCGTCGTATGATTTGGCGTGAGTTGCTTGAAGACGAATAGTAGTTTTCCTTAAAAAAGCCACAGTTATTAATTTAGCTGTGGCTTTTTTATTTAATTTTTTTGAATTAATTTAGCCGCAATTAAACCGTTTATAAATCCAAATAGTAAAGCTGCTAGTGCAAAAATTGGAATCAAATAAACCACGCCTGTATGTGGGATTAGCCATAAACGAACAACAATCAATTGACCAGCAATGTGGGCGAAAGCAGCTAATATGCTAAGTGTGATGGTGCTAAAGGTTTTTTTGGGTAGGTGTTGCGCTAAAAATAAAGCAGCTAAACTAAATATGGCGCCGCTTAAACTAAGCACAAAAGTAGGTGATAAAAATTGCCCAAGCAATAGACTGCTGGCAAACACCCTCAACAGACTTACCCACGCGGCTGTCGCAAAACCGTATTCATAAAGAACATACAGCGTAACGATATTGGCAATACCAGGTTTTACGCCTGGTAATGGTGATGGAATGACGGCTTCCAAAATGTGCAAACCGATTGCCAACGCAGTGAGTTTTGCGATGTGATGGTCTTCGGTAGTTGTATTAATGTTAATAGTTGAGTGAGTCATAAGTATTTTTAGCACCCATTAATAGCAAGCTAACTTGGTTGGGTAAGCATATAGCCACTTGCCCCGCGCGGCTTAACCAGCCTTGATGTACGCAATATTGATTGTGGCATGGAGATTGTTTAAAGCGTACTTTGCCTTGTTGAATGCTAATAAGCGAGTCGCCAATTGCGCCATGAATATGCAGATCGCGTGTTTGGTTTAAATCATAAGTGCCAATTATTTTATTGCCTTGTCTAATTTTGAGTTTACTTGCTTGCTCAAAACTCCAAAATTGCTGGAACATGAAGATAATAAGTACAACGCTGGCAATAATCACCAGCAAATCGCCAATGAGTAGTTTTGGGTACACGTTACGATTATGGTTTAATTTGAACCACATGTTTTGCAGCAGCTTTATCTAACCAAGTAAGTCGCTTGGCCATAGCCGCACTTACTAAAATTTTATTTGCTGATTCGATAATAAGAAAATTTTCAACATTCATCATTTTTGCCACTTCTGCACGAGATTCAGGTTTGGCGATAAAGATAGGCTTAGAAGCAACATCAGACAAAGTACCTGCATTAATTTGTGGCGGTATTAATACTGTAACGGCTTGTACGCCTTGTACAGGATAACCTGTGGCAGGGTCAATAATATGGCAGTAGCGTTTGCCATTAAGTTCAAAATAACGTTGATAATCTCCCGAAGTGCCAATTGCCCAGCCACTTTCAAGATCTAGCGAGGCAATTGCATTTGGTTTGCGAGGATGTTGTATGCCCACACGCCAAGGTTTTTTGCCATGTTTTCCTAACGCAATAATATTGCCACCAATATTAATAAGCGCATTTTTAACACCTTGCTTATGTAAATAGGCTAATGCCACATCTAGCGCATAGCCCTTGGCATAGCCGCCAAGATCTAGCTGTACCGCAGGATTATTACTAAAAACTTTACCATTTTGAATAACAATATCCGTCATTTGCGGGTTAGCTAGCACTAAACTATTAATTTTATTCCTATCGATTTTTATTGGCTTGAATTCATCATGATGAAAACCCCAAGTTTCGATCAGACCGCCAATAGCTGGGTTGAAGGCACCTTTAGATTGGGCTGATAATTTGGTGGCGTCAGCAATCATTTTCGCGATATCTGGTTGTATTGTAACTGGCACTTTACCTTGCGAAAATCCATGGTTAAGTGCTTTAAGCTCGCTTGGGCGCCAAGCATGTAGGTGATTATGCAAGTCTTGAAAATTGCGAATAATCTGGGTGGATATTTCTTGAGCGGCTTGTTCTGGCTCACCATAAATAGTGATATCTACCAATGTGCCAAATACGTAACTTTGAGTATTGTAGAGAGGCTCTTCTTTACTGCAACTCGCAGTACAAATTAAGAGGAAAATGAGAAATAAGCGCATAGGCGCTACTATAGCGTTAGTTTAGATTTCCTTCCAGCGCCTGCATAAAAACATGTGCGGGTTTACAAGGTGTTTGTGTGGCAATTTCCACCATACCTGTAGGACTAGTTACGTTGATTTCAGTTAAATATTCACCAATGACATCTAGACCAACTAAAAATAAACCTTCTTGTTTGAGGGCTTTCCCGATGGTTGTTGCGATTTTCAAATCGCGAGGTGTGAGCTTTTGTGCGACACCAGTCCCACCAGTTGCCAAGTTACCACGCGTTTCACCTGCTTTCGGGATGCGCGCCAAGGCAAAAGGAAGTGGTTCGCCATTGATAATGATAATGCGTTTATCACCCTGTTTAATTTCAGGTAAGTAGCGTTGCGCCATAATCGTTTGCGTACCAAATTTTGTGGCGGTTTCTAAAATTACGCCAATATTTGGGTCGGTCTGAGTGAGCCTAAATACACCGCTACCGCCCATGCCATCTAGTGGCTTTACTACAATATCTTGATGCGCATTTAAGAATTCACGAATTAAATCATTTTTGCTAGTCACTAAAAATTCAGGCGCAAAATGTGGGAATTTAGTAATAGATAGTTTTTCATTCCAGCTACGCACCGCGGCTGGATTGTTTATCACACGAGAACCTTGATTGATTGCCAACTCAAGTAAATAGGTGCTGTACAGGTATTCGTTATCAAAAGGCGGATCTTTACGCATTAAAATTGCATCAAAATCTTTTGGTAATGTCTCTACAGTTTTGCCGAGTTGATACCAACTGTTATCATTACTGAAGTTGAAAGCCGCTGAATTTATTTTCACTATTTCGTTGCGTAAAAATACCTCATGCTGCTCGCATACATACAATGCATGTCCGCGCGCCGCCGCTTCGCGCATAATCGCTATGCTAGTGTCTTTGTAGCTTTTTAAGCTATCTAATGGATCTAATATGAATAGTAGCTTCATTATTTTGTTATATAAATCTTAATGATTTAAAGGATCGTTTTCCTGCAGTTCAATTGCCGCAGCAAGCAAGGCCAAACGGGCAACTACGCCATAGGCATAAAAGCGGTTGGGCACAGTATCTGGCTGCCCAGTACAGTCAGGCAGGGTGCATGGCTTTTCAAACGCTAATGGCACAAAGTGCGAGCCAGGTGCGTTTAAGTTTTCATCTACGTCGCGGCCTGTATGTACGCGGTAAAAGCCGCCAATAACAAAGTGATCCATCATATACACAACAGGCTCAGCAACCGCATCGTTTATGCTCTCAAAGGTATATACACCTTCTTGAATAATCACTTCACTGACTTGTTGCCCTTCTTTAATTACCGACATTTTATTGCGCGCTTTGCGGTTTAAATCCCGAACATCTTCGGGAGATTTCACCGTCATAATACCCATGCCGTAAGTCCCAGCATCAGCTTTTACAATGACGAAAGGGTCTTGCTTTACGTTATATTGGGCATATTTTATTTTGATTTTAGTGAGTAATTCTTCAACTTTTAAGGCCAAACATTCTTCGCCAGTGCGCGCGTGAAAATCAATTTCGCCACAAGTTTCAAAGTATGGGTTGAGTAGCCATTCGTCGATTTCTAAAAGTTTGGAAAAATCAGCAACAACACGATTATAGGCTGCAAAATGCTGTGATTTTCGGCGAACATGCCATCCTGCGTGCAACGGTGGGATTAAATTTTGCTCTAAATCCTTGAGTATTTCTGGCACACCACCCGATAAATCGTTGTTCAAAAGAATCGCACAACTATCAAACGCTTTTAAATCAACTCCATCTACCGTGCAAGCATTAAGTTTAATGCGATTTTTTTCGCGCACGACTGGCTCAAGCAAAAGCTTTTGGCCGTTATGTGTTTCAAGTGTGGTTGGTTCGGTAATTTCTGGGTTGATTGTCCCCACGCGCACATCCAGCCCTGCGGCTTTCATAATCGTTACCAACTCTACTACATTGCGTAAGTAGTAGGTATTACGGGTATGATTTTCGGGGATTATCATGAGGCGATGTGCCTCAGGGCAGACTTTTTCCACAGCTACTTGCGCAGCTTGTACACTAAGGCTTATAAACTCTGGGTTGAGGTTATTAAAGCCACCAGGGAATAAATTGGTATCTACAGGAGCGAGTTTGAAGCCAGAATTGCGTAAATCTACGCTGGCATAAAATGGCGAAGCATATTCAAGCCATTGCGAACGAAACCAATGCTCAATCTTTGGTATGTCGCTCAGCATGCGTTTTTCTAAGCTGAGTAAAGGGCCACTGAGGGCTGTAGTTAAATGTGGAACCATAATTTTCCTAAGCAATATAAGCTGCTTGCGCATCTGCGTGATAGCTACTTCTTACCATGGGGCCACTAGCCGCATTATTAAAGCCCATTGTGTCTGCTTTTTGCTTAAATGCATCAAATATTGCGGGTTCAACATATCTCATCACCGGTAAATGATGCACACTAGGTTGTAAATATTGGCCTAGTGTGAGCATGCTGACATGATGCGCGCGTAAATCTTGCATGACCTCAATTATTTCATCGTCAGATTCACCCAAGCCAAGCATGAGTCCAGATTTGGTGGGAATGTGAGGATACATTTCGTTGAAGGTTTTAAGCAAATTAAGCGAGTTTTGATAATCTGAACCAGGGCGTGCTTGCTTATAAAGACGTGGCACAGTTTCTAGATTATGATTCATGATATCAGGTGGCGCTTTGTGAAGGATCTCTAGAGCAATATCAAGCCGACCACGAAAATCAGGCACTAAAATTTCTATTTTAATATTAGGTGAAGCTTCGCGTACAGCGCTGATACAATCGACAAAATGTTGTGCGCCACCATCTTTTAGATCATCGCGGTCAACACTCGTAATCACCACATATTTAAGTTGCATTTGTGCAATAGTGCGCGCCAAATTTTCTGGTTCATTAATATCTGGCGCCAGTGGTTTACCGTGTGCGACATCGCAAAATGGACAACGCCGTGTGCAAATATCGCCCAAAATCATAAACGTAGCCGTGCCGCCACTGAAGCATTCCCCTATGTTGGGGCAGCTTGCTTCCTCGCATACCGTATGCAGATTGTTTTCACGCAATACGCGTTTAATCTCTTGAAAGCGCATCGAATCTGGCACTTTCATACGTATCCATTCTGGCTTGCGTAGCACGGGTTGTGGGATAATTTTAATAGGAATACGCGAAGTTTTTTCGGCATCCACTTGTTTGACCCCAATTTTTTTTAAAACTAATTCGGCCATTTATTTAAATTCTCTGTTAGTTTTATTAACAAACTCTCACCAATTTGTTGCGGCGTTTGGACAATTGTTAAGTCCTTGGTTTGTGTCATTTGTAGCCCTGCATAACCACATGGATCTATTGCATTAAAAGGCGATAAATCCATATCCACATTCAAACTCAAGCCATGATAGCAGCAATTATTTTTTAGCCGCAAACCCAGTGAAGCTATTTTTTTTTTATCTATATAAACACCCGGCGCATTTTTTTTTGTAATTGCAACAATCTTATATTGTGCCAATAATTCCATGATACTCGTTTCCATGATATTGACGAGCTGGCGTACATTCAAATTGCGGCGCTTTAAGTCAATCAGCAAGTAAATGATGATTTGTCCTAAGCCGTGGTAAGTAATTTTTCCACCTCTATCCACTAACACCACAGGAATTTCATTTTGTGGCAAACGTACATTTTTGCGATTTAGGCCAAGCGTATAAACACTATCATGTTCCGTAAGCCATATTTCGTCAGAAGTTGTAACAGTGCGATCACAAGTAAAAGACTGCATTGCTGCTAACGTTTCTTGGTAATCAGTGCGACCTAGATTGCGGCAAACTAAATGTTGGCTAACATGTGCCATTGCTAAAATATTAAAGTACTACTTTTACCATTTTATGGCTTGTGAGCGCATGATATATCTCATCTAACTCTGCCTTAGAGGCTACATGCACATTACAGGTGAGGCTGATATATTTTCCACCAGAGCTACCGCGCATTTCGATTTGGCTTGCAGCAAAGCTTGGGTCAAGCGCTTGAATTGTCTCAATCATTTCCTTGGTGAAATCTGAATGTGTTTCACCCATCACTTTGATGGGGAAATCGCAAGGAAATTTGATTAAAGTTTCCTGCTCTGGATTTGGTATGTTGGTGGCCATGTAGCTTTTTACTGGATAAGCAATTTTATACTATCAACCATTCTTCCAAAAAAGCCAGCTTCGCCGATGGCTTTTTTAGCTACTAATTTTTGCTCACTGATTATTTTCCCATCTAATGAAAAGCTGATTTTGCCAATTTCTTGCCCTGCCTTAATTGGCGCGATTAAGGGTTGTTGGCTGGTCATGTTGGCTTTTACGCGGGGATAATCCCCCTTTGGCAATGTTAGGTAAAAATCTTTACTTAGTGTTGCCGCTATCGTTTTATCTTGCCCTTTGAAAACGCGTAGTGTATTGATAGTTTGTGCTTGTTTATAGACTAAGGTGGACTCGTAAAATTGAAAGCCATAATTGAGTAGTTTTTGGCTTTCTGATGCGCGCATGGCTTCGGTCACCGCGCCCAATACGATTGAAACCAAGCGAGAGTCGCCACGTTTTGATGAGGCAATTAAACAATAACCCGCAGTATCGGTATGCCCTGTTTTCATGCCGTCTACGTTAGAGTCTAACCAAAGTAAGCGGTTACGATTGGGCTGAGTAATTTTGTTGTATGTATATTCTTTTACTGAGTAAAGTCGACGATATTCTAGCGGAAAATCACGTATTAAAGCACTGGCTAGAATAGCTAAATCGTTTGCAGTGGTGTAATGATCTTTATCAGGAAGTCCAGTCGCATTCATAAAATGAGAGTTTGTCATGCCAAGTTTTATTGCTTGCTTGTTCATCATTTCTGCAAATTGCTCTTCAGTACCTGCTACGCCTATTGCCAAGGTGATTGAGGCGTCATTACCTGATTGAATAATCATGCCATGTAATAATTCATCAACTGTAACGGGAGTTTTGGGATCTATAAACATTTTAGAGCCCTCAATTTTCCAAGCTTTTTCACTTACAGGTAGAGTTTGCTCGAGCTTTAAATGGCCATGTTGAATCGCATCAAATGTAAGATAAGCCGTCATGATTTTGGTGAGAGATGCAGGTTCAATAAGCTCATCTTTTTTATATGAGGCGATCTGTGTGCCACTATTAAAGTCTTGTAATAAATAGGCTTTCACTGCCAATGAAGGCGGTGGAGCAACTTGCGCTGCTGAGGCAAAAAAAGGTAATAAAAATAGTGAAAAAAGTAATGAAATATTAGAGATTAAGCGCATAGATAGTTTTATTGATTAGTAATGATTGTGGATATATTGAGTTGTTTACGAATGCTTGCGGCCACTTGCTCAGCCATTTTTTTGGTTTCGTAAGGCCCAAGTTTTAGACGATGCAAACCACCATTATACACTTTGTTAATACCTGCATTTTGTTCAATTTCCAGCCCCTGAATTTTTTTAATGAGTGAGTCTGCATTAGCTTCATTTTTAAATGCACCTGCTTGTATAAAATATTCAATAATTGCAGGATTGTTGCTTTGCGCTGTTTGATTGATGGGTTTTGTAGTGATTACTGGCACGGGCACAGAGTTTGCTGATGAGCTTGTAGTAACAGGCGCTGATGTGTCAGTTGTTACTGCTGAAGCTGCTTGGGTAGCAGCAGGTTGAGTATAACTTGCCATATCACTTGGATCGATAGCCTCCACTTGTACCAAAGTACTGCCTTGAGTAGAGAACCTTAGCTTATATGCCGCAGCATAGGACAAATCAATAATACGGTCGCTTTTAAAAGGACCCCTATCATTAACGCGAACAATGACAAAACGACCATTGGCAGGATTGGTGACTTTAACATAACTAGGTAAGGGTAAAATAGGGTGCGCAGCAGACATGCTATACATATCATACACTTCACCACTTGAAGTTTTTTTCCCGTGATAGCGTTTGCCATACCATGAAGCCACTCCACTTGCTTTGTATGGCTGATAGCTGGTCATTGGGGTGTAGAGTGTTCCCAGTGCTTTATATGGCTTATTAGTACGGTCTAACAATGGTTCTTTTTTGGGTGTGGCATTAGGAATGCTATCAATATCTTGCGGAGGGTTGTCGCCAGGTCCATCATCAAGATAATAACCACCGGGTTTAGGTGCTGAAGGTGTTGGTTGTCCAGAAGCTTGAGTGTTTGATGGAGCGGGCTTATTGGCACTGACAGGTGGCGTTGGTGTGGGTTTAACAGTTTTACGTCCTCCGCAGGCTACCAAGCAAGCACAGCACAATAAGATTAAAAAAGTCTGTTTTTTCATTATGCCATCCACTTAGTTATTTATCCTGAAGCAACTAATTTCTTATGTGTTTGAATGCTCATCAAAATACCAAAACCAAGCAACAAGGTTACCATAGACGTGCCGCCGTAGCTAATTAGTGGCAGAGGCACACCAACTACAGGCAATATACCGCTGACCATGCCCATATTCACAAATCCATAAGTAAAAAACGTCAAAGTAATACTACCTGCTAACAATCGAGTAAATGTACTTTTGGCTTGAGCCGCAATCACAAGACCCCGCGCGATAATCAAGCTAAATAGTACAAGTAGCATTAAATTGCCAGCCATGCCAAATTCTTCACCAAATACCGCAAAAATGAAATCAGTGGTTCTTTCGGGTAAAAAATCGAGTTGAGCTTGTGTACCATTTAGCCAACCTTTTCCTGCCATACCACCCGATCCCAGCGCAATGGTAGCTTGTATGGTGTGGTAGCCAGCACCTAAAGGATCTTGCGAAGGGTCTATTAAAATCTCTATTCTTTTTCTTTGGTAATCATGTAGCATGGACCAAAAAATTGGCATGAGCGCACCTGTGAGAATTGTCCCGCCGAGAATAAATCTCCAGCTTAGGCCTGCCAAAAAAATGACAAAAACTCCTGATGCGCTAATTAACAATGCCGTACCTAAGTCTGGTTGTTTTGCAATTAAACCGACGGGAATTAGTAGTAATAAGGCTGCAATAGCAAAATCTGTTATGCGCGGGCTAGTTTCTCGTTTAGCAAAAAACCAAGCCAACATCATGGGAACAGCAATGCGCATAATTTCTGAAGGTTGGATTTTGGTAAAGCCTAAATTCAGCCAGCGTCGTGCGCCGTGGCTAATGTCGCCGAACAATGCCACCCCAATCAACAAAACTACACCCAATAAGTAAACGGGTACGGCAATACGTTCAAGATGTTGCGGTTGAATATTTGCAGCCAGCCACATCACACCTAAAGCCACTGCAATGTTGATCATTTGTGAGCTCACCCTTTCAAAACTTTGTCCTGAGGCGCTATACAACACAAAGAGGCCAACTAGCATGGTAAACAGTAAGCAACCCATTAAAAAGGTATCGATATGCTTAAATAAAATTTGTACGATTTGGCTAATCATGCCGTTTCACTATCTTAGGATATTTCCTAGTCATAATGCTCTTCTTCAGGTGCATTTACTTCTGGTTTAATAGGGGCAATAGGTTCATTCGGTTTATTTATTTTTGTTGAATCAATTATAGGTTCAACTACAGGTAATTTCCCAAGCAAATAATAATCCATCACTTTACGTGCAATTGGGCCAGCGGCGGAGCCGCCATGACCACCATTTTCTACAATCACAGCCAATGCAATTTTAGGATCTTCAGCGGGGGCATAAGCGATGAATAATGCATGATCACGATGACGCTCATCAATTAAGCTGGCATTGTATTTTTCATTCTGTTTAATACCTACCACTTGTGCTGTGCCAGTCTTTGCTGCAATGCTATAGCCAGCATTAGCGCCAACGCTGGCAGCAGTACCTCCAGGCAAAGTAACATCTATCATGCCGAGTCTAACAATTTCCAAGTTATTTTCATCCAAAGGTATTTTATCGCTAATCACTGCTTGTGTGGCCTTGGCGACGCCAGTTTTAGCATCAGTTATTGCCGAGACTAAATGTGGGCGCATTGCCACACCTTTGTTGGCTAAAATGGCCGTGGCTTGCGCCAACTGCATGGGCGTAACCAAAGTATAGCCTTGGCCAATGCCTGCAATCACTGTTTCCCCCATATACCAAGGTTGTTTATATCGGCGCATTTTCCACTCTGGTGTGGGTAGTAAACCTGAAATTTCCCCCGAAATATCTATGCCACTTTTTTGACCAAAACCAAAATGGCGCACAAAATTAGTGAGTCTTTCAATCCCTAATTCCATGGCTAAACCATAAAAAAATGTATCGCACGAAATAGTGATGGCGCGCCGCATGTCTACGTTGCCGTGTCCACCTGGTTTCCAATCGCGGTAGCGATGCCTACTATTGGGGAGCGTGAAATAGCCAGCGTCATTGATGCTAAAAGGTGGTTTGCGCTTGCCATTTTCCAGCCCAGCTAATGCTGAAAATGGTTTAAATGTTGAGCCTGGAGGATAAACACCACGTAACGGACGATTAATAAGTGGCTTGTCTAAGGAGTCATTCAGAAGTCTCCAGTTTTCTAAGTCAATGCCATCTACAAATAAATTCGAATCGAAAGTTGGCATGCTCACAAATGCCAACACCTCACCAGTACTCGGTTTAATGGCGACAAGTGCCCCGCGACGCTCGCCAAAAGCAGTTTCAGCAATTTCTTGCAATTTGCTATCGGCAGATAAAATAAGGTTGCTGCCTGAAGTGGGTGTTTTGCTTGAAAGTATGCGCACGGCTTTGCCATCAGCATCAATTTCAACTTGCTGAAAACCAGTGGTTCCATGTAATTGGGCTTCGTAAGATTGTTCTACGCCACTTTTACCAATGTGATCAGTACCTTTGTAGTTGGAAAGCGTATCCGACTCAGCTAGTTTGATAAGATCTTTATCGTTAATGCGGCCGATATAGCCCACCATATGTGCGCCAAGTTTACCCAGCGGGTAGCGTCGAAATAAGCGAGATTTAAGATCTACCCCTGGGAAACGATAACGGTTGACAGCAAACTTAGCGGCCTCGATTTCATTTAAATGGGTACGTAACGGAATACTTTCGAAGGTTCGACTTTCAGTTTTTAGTTTTTTAAATCGTTTAAGATCTAAGGCGCTTACTTCCACTAATTGGGCAATATCTGCAATAGTCGCATCTAAATTATCTACTTTAGAGGGTGTAATTTCTAATGTGTAAACAAAAAAATTATGTGCGAGGATAACGCCATTTCTGTCTGAGATTAAACCGCGATTTGGGGTAATTGGCACAATTGATATACGATTATTTTCAGCAAGTGTTTGATAATAATCGTAACGATTAATCTGCAGATAATAAAAACGTATTGCTAGCAAACTAAATGCTATTAGCACTAAAAGACCGAGAACACTCAACCTTAATTTAAAATTATGCTGTTCATTTTGATAGTTTTTAAGTTCGCGACTAGATTTCATTATTTAAGGCGGAAAAGCGCTAATTAGTTTTTGGGCGCGTTAATCCGCCAAATATAAATATCATGAATTGCCATAATATTAGGCCAGTAATAATGGGCCAAAAATAGTGCAAACCAGGGTTTTCGTTGCCTGCAAACATTTTAAGCAACAGCATCAATACACGCTCAATGATGAGTAAAGCAAACACGTAGCCTGCGAGTTGCCAACTATTAAATAGTACCAATCTGCGTTGGTAACTCAGGGCAACAAATGAGGTGATGGTAAAACCTAAAGCATGCTGTCCGAGCAGACTACCTGTGGCCAAATCCACTAACATTCCAGCAAGCCAGGCGGTACCCACATTGCACAGATTCGGGGCACGTAACAACCAATAAAGTAATACGACTAACATAAAATCTGGGCGAAAAATAATACCTTGCCCAACCCAGGGAAAAAGCTGACATAGCAACGCGATTAATAAAGTGAAATAAACTGTGATTAGGCTAGTGTGGCGCATTAGTTTTAGTCCTAGGTTTATTAGTTTTCACAATCTCTTTATTTTGCTCATTGATCACTTCGGGTTTGGGTTTGGAGTCATCACTTTCTTTTACCTCAGATAACTCCAGTAGCAAAAGTTGTAAGTGATTACTTACTCCCGCAATCGGGGTGCTAATAATTTTTGCAAAAGGAGATTCGGGGTTTTGCTGTATTTTTGTAACGGTCGCAACGGCTAAGCCCGCTGGATAAATCCCGTCAATGCCAGATGTGACTAATTTATCACCTACTTTAATATCGACATTGGTTGGTAAATAAGGAATGTCTAGCGTGTTATTACCGCCGCCAAATGCAATGGCACGCAATTGGTTACGCTCGATTTGGATGGGAATAGAAAGTTCCTTATCGGTGATGAGTGTAACCTCGCTGGTAAAAGGGTAAACACGTGTTACTTGGCCGATAACGCCCTTAGAATCTACCACTGCTTGACCCGCTTTGATGCTGTGGTGACTGCCGCGGTTGATGACCACAACATGTGTAAACGGGTCGCGTCCCATGTGCGAAATTTCACCTAATATAGCCTTTGGCTGGCCAGGGATATTGCCATTTAACAAAGTACGCAGATGTATATTTTCTGCCTGGACTGTGTTTAGGCGCTGTAGCATCACTTGATGTTCAAATGCTTGTTGTTTAAGCGCGTAGTTTTCTTGTAGTAATTGATTATGGGCGGCAAAATATTTTTTACTATCTCGAGACCATTCACTAGGGGTGTTCGCAAGTACTTCTAAAGGGTGCAATGCAGCAATAAATGCTTGACGCACTTGTGATAGATAGTTTAGGCGCGCATCAACCGCCATAAAAACGATTGATAACGCACAAAAAAACACCATACGAGAAAATGGCTTGGTGCCACGAACGAAAAAAGCTGGGGTTTGTTGGGCTTCTAGCTTTTGATGTACACCTTTAAGCATGCCAACGCGATAGATTGATTTGGTAGAATAGTTGCAATTTATTCATGTGCAAATACGTTACCTAGCTTATCCATTTCTTCTAATGCACGACCACAGCCACGAGCAACGCAAGTAAGCGGATCTTCTGCAACAATCACAGGCAAGCCGGTTTCTTCGACAAGCAACCTGTCCAAATCGCGCAATAGAGCGCCGCCGCCAGTTAACACCATGCCTTTTTCTGCAATATCCGCGCCCAACTCAGGCGGTGTTTGCTCTAGCGCCGATTTTACTGCGCCTACTATCGCATTCAGTGGTTCTGTAAGTGCTTCTAGAATTTCATTGCTTGAAATGGTGAATTTACGTGGTAAACCTTCTGCTAAGTTACGACCAGTGACTTCCATTTCCAGCACTTCGCTTCCTGGAAAAGCAGAGCCTATTTTCTTTTTGATAGCTTCAGCCGTAGGCTCAGAAATTTGCATGCCATAATTGCGACGAATGTAGTCAATAATCGCTTGATCAAATTTATCGCCGCCCACCCGTTCAGATTTAGCATAAACAATACCGCCAAGTGAAATTACACCGACTTCTGTGGTGCCCCCACCAATATCTACCACCATCGAGCCTGTGGCCTCAGCCACTGGCATATTTGCACCGATAGCTGCAGCCATCGGCTCTTCGATTAGAAATACTTGTTTTGCGCCTGCACGTTCGGCTGATTCTTTAATCGCTCTGCGTTCTACTTGGGTAGAGCCAACAGGGACACAAATAATGATGCGTGGACTGGGTGAAAACCAGCGTGAGTCATGTACTTTTCGGATAAAAAATTTGAGCATTTGCTCAGTAACGGTAAAGTCGGCAATCACACCATCTTTCATTGGGCGGATTGCTTGAATATTTGAAGGTGCGCGGCCCAACATGCCTTTAGCATCTGCGCCCACAGCTAATAAAACTTTTTTGCCGTTTGGCCCGCCTTCAGTGCGAATAGCCACTACCGAGGGCTCATCTAACACGATGCCTCTGCCGCGCGCATAAATGAGGGTATTGGCTGTGCCCAAATCAATGGCTAAATCATTTGAGAAATAACTATTTATGAAACCGAACATATTGTTTTATCCTATGCTTTGCGCAAACGTTTGCATGTCTTTAGTTGCAACTAGATTTGCAACTAAAGCCGTGCTTTAAAATCAAGGTATAATAACGTATATTGCACTTAAAATTAAGTCGCATTTACACATTGTTACAAACAAATTTAATAGTTTTAAGTAAAAAATAGAAAATTCGTCATGTCACTCAATATATCCGATATTAAACGCATTGCGCACCTAGCACGCATTGAAGTTAACGAGCAAGAAGCCGCCGCAACACTCACAAAACTTTCAGGCATTCTAGGTTTAATTGAGCAAATGCAAGCTGTAGATACTACGGGCATAACGCCGATGTCGCATTCGCAAGATGTGGTGCAGCGTTTGCGAGAAGATGTCGTTACCAAAACTAATCAGCGTGAGGAGTTTCAGAAAAATGCACCTCCCCTTGGTAATGGTTCGACAGAGCGTGCTGTTGATAGCGGTTTGTACCTTGTGCCGCAAGTGATTGAGTAAGATTTATGATTAATAAAAGCTTAAAGATGTTAAGCCAAATGTTGGCTAAAAAGGAAGTTTCCAGCGTTGAAATGACGCAAATTTTCTTAAATCGCATTCAACAATACAACCCAGCCATTAATGCCTTTATCACGCTGAATGAAGCTAAAACATTGGCTCAAGCCAAATCAGCGGATGTGCGTATCGCGGCTGGTAAAGCTGAGCCGTTAACAGGAATTCCGTTCGCGCAGAAGGATATTTTTTGTGCTAAAGGTTGGCAAACTACCTGTGGCTCAAAAATGTTGGCGAATTTTATTGCACCTTATGATGCCCATGTAATTTCTCAATTTGATAATGCTGGCGCAGTAAATTTGGGCAAAACTAACATGGATGAATTTGCCATGGGTTCATCTAACGAGACTTCATATTTCGGCGGCGTTAAAAATCCTTGGGATTTTGATCGTGTGCCAGGCGGCAGCTCAGGTGGTAGCGCAGCTGCTGTGGCGGCAAGGCTGTGTGCGGCAGCCACGGGCACGGATACTGGTGGCTCGATACGCCAGCCGGCAAGTCTTTGTGGCTTTACAGGCCTAAAACCTACTTATGGCTTGGTGTCGCGTTACGGCATGATCGCGTTCGCCTCTTCACTTGATCAAGCAGGGCCGATGGCAAAAAGTGCAGAAGATTGCGCCATGATGCTGAACGTGATGGCAGGTTTTGATGAGCGTGATTCTACAAGCTTGAATCATCCAAAAGAAGATTACACGCGTGGTTTGGCGAGTATGCAATCTGACAAGCCACTAAAAGGGTTGCGTATTGGTTTACCTAAAGAGTATTTTGCAGATGGCCTGGAAGCCAATGTGGGCGCGGTTGTGCAGGCTGCGATTACAGAATACAAAAAACTCGGTGCAGAAACAGTGGAAATTTCACTGCCCAATACCAAGCTTTCTATTCCAGTTTATTACGTGCTTGCGCCCGCCGAGGCCAGCTCTAACTTATCACGCTACGATGGAGTGCGCTACGGCCATCGCGCTGCAGAATATAGCGATTTGATGGATATGTACTGCAAGAGCCGCGCTGAGGGTTTTGGCGCGGAAGTTAAGCGCCGCATTTTGATTGGCACCTATGTTCTAAGCGCGGGCTATTACGATGCCTATTACCTCAAAGCCCAACAAATTCGCCGCTTGATTGCAGATGACTTTACGCAAGCGTTTAAAAAATGTGACATCATCATGGGGCCTACAGCACCATCTACCGCCTTTAAAGCGGGTGAAAAAGCCGATGATCCAGTCGCCATGTATTTGCAAGACGTGTATACCATCGCCACTAATTTAGCAGGTTTGCCAGGTATGAGCATTCCTGCGGGGTTTAGTAATGGCTTGCCGGTCGGTTTGCAGTTGATGGGCAATTATTTTGATGAAGCGCGCATGTTGGATGTGGCGCACGCTTATCAACAAGTGACAGATTGGCATATGCAGATGCCTGATTTAAAAGTGCCAGAAAGTTTGAGATAATATGGAATGGGAAGTCGTTATTGGGTTAGAAACCCATACACAGTTAAAAACTAACACTAAAATCTTTAGTGGTGCATCAATTAAATACGGCGCAGAACCCAACACCCAAGCCGATGAGGTGAGTATTGCTTTGCCTGGCGTATTGCCCGTGTTAAATAAACAAGCGGTGGAATGCGCCATTAAATTTGGGCTAGCCATTAATGCAGAAATCCCTTCGCGCTCAGTATTTTCGCGTAAAAATTATTTTTATCCAGATCTACCTAAAGGCTACCAAATCAGCCAGTTTGAATTGCCCGTGGTTGGCAAAGGCAAGCTTACGATACAAGTACCAGCGACTAAAAATAGTGAAGCTTACGAAAAGGTGATTAACATCACGCGTGCGCACTTGGAAGAAGATGCTGGCAAGTCTGTGCACGGCGCAGTAGAAGGTATGAGCGGCATTGATTTAAACCGCGCTGGCACGCCCTTGCTAGAGATTGTCACCGAGCCAGATATGCGCTCTGCGGCTGAGGCCGTAGCTTATGCTAAAAAACTGCATGAGCTGGTGCAATGGATAGATATTTGCGATGGCAATATGCAAGAAGGCAGCTTTAGGTGCGATGTTAACGTTTCGGTGCGCCCAAAAGGCACAGAAAAGCTTGGCACGCGACGTGAGATTAAAAACTTAAACTCATTTAAATTTATGACGCAGGCGATTGAATACGAGACGCGCTGGCAAATTGAAACGCTGGAAGACGGTGGCAAAATTCAGCAAGCAACAGTATTGTTTAACCCCGATACGGGCGAAACTAAAGCCATGCGCAGCAAAGAAGAAGCCAACGATTATCGCTATTTCCCCGACCCAGATTTGTTGCCGTTAGAAGTGACGGCGGCCGATAAAGCGCGCGTGCAAGCCACCATGCCAGAGTTGCCAGAAGCTATGAAAGCGAGGTTTGAGACAGAATACGGCTTAAGTAGCTATGATGCAGCTTTAATGACGCAATCCACAGCCTATGCAAAATATTTTGAGCAAACTGCTAAAATTTCTAACCAACCTAAATTAGCGGCTAATTTTTTAAGTGGTGAAATAGCCGCTTTGCTCAACGCAGATAACATTGATATTTCTAATTGCCCAATACCGCCCGAAAATTTGGCCGCTGTTATTAGCCTAGTTGCAAATCAAGAGATAAGTAATAAAACAGCAAAAGATATTCTGCCAAACCTTTGGACGGTTGTCGCTGGCAACTTTGTTTTGAACACTTACGAAGGGGTGCTATTGTCTTTAAGGCAAATGGGGGTTGTGCAAATTAATGATGCAAGTGCAATCGAAGCCATTATTGATGAAGTGTTAACAGCCAACTCCACCATGGTGGAAGAATTTAAAGCTGGTAAAGAAAAAGCTTTTAATGCGCTAGTAGGGCAAGCTATGAAAGCCTCAAAAGGCAAGGCTAATCCTGCGCAGGTGAATGAAATATTAAAGAAAAAGCTCGCAAACTAACTGACTTATTTAGTCGTTGATGGCTCTGAAGAAGCCTCGCCCGCGGCGGTCGGTGCTAAGGTAAGCGTAGCCTCCATTGAGTCAGCCCCATAACCGACAGAAGCAGGCTGTTTCAATGCGATAAATCTAGCTTTGTCTTCAGCATAACGTTTTCGTGTGGCTTCCATATTCAATTTACGCTGTGCTAATTGCTTGTCAATACTCACAGACTCTAGTTTTGACAGCTTTAATTCTTCAACTAGATATGGTGGAACAGGTTTGTTACGGGCACGAATTGTTTGTGCAGTTTTGTTGTTGCGTTCTGTTCTATTGGCAGTGCTGATTTTTTGTTGCGAAAGTGCCTGCACGGCGGCTTGATCCATTTGTAAATTACGATCACAAGCCAAATCAATCTCTTCAGCATTGGTGTAAGAAGCCAATAAGATTTTATCTTGGTGTATTTTTTCAAGTTTTTGTTGATCTAAAACATCATCTTTTTGATCAGCTTTAACATTACGCTTCAGCACCATTCCCTGACTATTCATTTCAGAGTTATTACGGCCTGCTTCTTGCGCTGGTAATTTATCGCCATATTGAGTGACGCCTTTGTTATCAACCCATTTAACGATTTTTTTACCACCACTAGTGTTTGAACTGGCAGTTTCATTTTTATTTGCAGCTAAAGCAATATTTGAAATTGCAAATAGGCTTGCTACTAAAATAAAGAGTATTTTTTGCATTTAAACTAATAACCCTATGTTAAAAATCAATTTTTAATGCCATATTGTTGGCGATACTCCTGAATCTTAAGCAAGTGTTGTGCCATGGTAGGTTGATTTGCAACAAATGCTAACAAATCGCTTAAGTTAGCGATGCTACATACGGGTAATTGGTGCATAGTTTCGACTTCTTGCACGGCTGAAAGTTCGCTTAAGCCTTTCTCTTGTCGATCGATAGCAATGGCTACACCGCAAGGTTTGGCGCCATATTGCTGAATCAAATCAATAGATTCACGCACTGAAGTGCCTGCCGAAATCACGTCATCAATGATGAGCACATTGCCCTTTAGTGGCGCCCCAACGATTACACCGCCTTCACCATGATCTTTGGCCTCTTTGCGGTTGTACGCGTAAGGTACATTGTGACCATTTTTGGCAAGTGCGATAGCAATACTGGCTGCTAATGTAATGCCTTTGTAGGCTGGGCCGAACAGCATATCGTATTGAATACCTGATTTTTCGATGCTATTGGCGTAGAATTCGCCTAATTTAAGCAGGCTTTCACCATCATTAAATAGGCCAGCATTAAAAAAATATGGGCTTAAGCGGCCAGCTTTGGTTTTAAATTCGCCAAATTTTAGCACCTGCTTTTTGACGGAAAACGCGATAAACTCTTGCGATAAATTTTGATTGGCTCGAGTCATAACAAAATTAACTGAAAGGCGATATGCGTATTATAACTGCGAATTTGAATGGAATACGTTCTGCGGCCAACAAGGGGTTTTTCTCTTGGTTGCAAAAACAGCAAGCGGACGTAATTTGTTTGCAAGAATTGAAGGCGCAAGCGACCGATATGAGCGCAGAAATGCTGGCACCTGCGGGTTATTTTGGCTATTTTCATTATGCAGAAAAAAAAGGTTATAGTGGTGTGGGCATTTACTGCAAAACTAAACCCACAGCGGTGATTGAGGGATTACGCATAGCGGATATTGACAGCGAAGGTCGCTATTTAGAATGTCAATTTGGCAATCTAAGTGTGGTTTCATTGTATTTGCCAAGTGGTTCTAGTGGTGAAGAAAGACAGCATTTTAAATTTAGTGTGTTGGCGCGTATTATGCCGCATTTAGAGCAATTAAATGCCAGCGGCCGAGAAGTGGTTGTGTGTGGCGACTGGAATATCGCACATCAAGAAATTGACTTAAAAAACTATAAAGGTAACCGCAAAAACTCTGGTTTCCTGCCCGAAGAGCGTGCTTGGTTAGGTGATTTGTTCAGCCGCGTGGGCTGGGTAGATGTGTATCGTCAACTTCACCCAGAAACTACAGACGAATGTTATACCTGGTGGAGCAATCGTGGCGCAGCCTATGAGAAAAATGTTGGTTGGCGGCTAGATTATCAAATTGCAACGCCAGAATTTGCAAAAAAATCAATCAAGTCAACGATTTATAAGGATGAACGTTTTAGTGATCACGCCCCCTTAATTATTGATTATCAATAAAAATATTTTGTCATATAAAACACTTTTTTTAGTAGTTTTTACTTTGCAATTGCACGGTTTTAATGTGGCGTATGCAGATGAAACTGAGTCAGCTGTTGCTCCTGATTTAGTGCCAGATAGCATCAGTAATACTTATTCTGATATCGACATGCGCTTACGTCTTGCTGCTAAGCTCAATGCCGCTCCTTGCGTGGCAGAAAACTGTAATTTGTATCAGGATTTTGATGCGCGTGTAAAAGAACTTGGTGCTCAGCTTTCTGTGGCAGCCTATGAAATGTATCCCACTTTACAGAAACGTGTGCCTATATTTAATTTTAGCGTGATAGATAAAGCTGAGCCAGGAACCGCATCAAATGGCGCTGGTAGCGTTGTGGTATTTCGCGGTGTACAAGGGTTACAGCTTAATGATGAAGCGTTGGGTTTTGTGCTTGCACGAGAAATGGGGCATGTTATCGGTAAACATCATGTGACTAACACCTCAACTAAATTAATTATATCGGCACTTGCAAGCGTATTATTTCCTGCAGTGGCGATTATTGGCGCATCCTCAGCGGCCGCACAAGCCAGCACTGCGACGACGCTGCTTACCAGTGCGGCTTCCACAGCTACATCTATGGTGGGATCAGAGGTGGCACTGTCAAAAATGAAACCTAATCAACTTGTTGAATCAGATGAAATTGCGCTTAAATTATCAAACCATCAAGAATGGGATATGCGCTCTACCGCAAATATTTTACAGCTTGATGAGCCAACACCTAATGGTTGGATACAAGACTTGCAAGTCAGCGCTGCGTATTTACAAAAAATAATTGAAGAAGAAGACTTGGCAATATTGCCGCTTGAGGATGTCGATTTCACTGCAGAAGCTGAGTCAACTGCAGAAACAGGTTCGACGTTTGAAGATGTTGATTTGACCGCCGACGAGCAAAACTTGTCCGTGATTGAAGTGAATGTTGATGCGCCTACTGAATCTGATGCTGAAACTGGTGCTGAAGTCACTGTTCAGGCAATTCACTAAAGCGTTATCCATTAGTTTACTTGCAAATTAAATGTAAGGCTTTTTAATTCCGAGCGACTAATGGTTGTTATTCAGACGAATTGATGCGGTTTCGTGTGGGTTACGGTTGGCATCAATGCCAAATTCAATCATTACTCTAGAGGAGAAAAAAATGTCTATTGAAACATCATCAAAAGTTGGTAAGGGAGCGTTGTTGGCAGTGGGTGCAGCAGCATTAATTTTAGCTGGTTGCGCAAGTACAGGCACAAGTGCAGCAGGAAACAGTGCTAACGTTGCTTGTGTGGGTGTTAACTCATGTAAAGGTACTAGCGATTGTAAAACTGCTGGTAACGCTTGCAAAGGCCAAAACTCATGCAAAACTGCTAATAATGCATGTAAAGGTCAAGGCTCTTGCAAAATGGCAGCTAACTCATGTAAAGGTCAAAATGATTGTAAAAGCCATGGTCATTCTGCTTTAACAGGTGCTGAATGTACTGAAAAAGGTGGTCACGCAGTTTAAGTGTTTTCTTACTTAACATGCTATAAAGAGCGGGCGTTTCACTTTATTTTACATGAACGCGTCCGTTCTGTTTGTGTAGTTATTTACTCAATAAGCTGCATTATTTCTCAGTTTAGAAATTTATTTAAAAAGTAATTACATCAAAAAATGTGTGCAAATCTCCCCTCTTTAGGTTTTGGTTTAGGCTTACGCACCGAGCATTACAACGCTATTTTAGACACGCAACCCAATGTAGATTGGTTTGAAGTATTATCTGAAAATTACATGATACCTGGCGGCAAACCACTCGATTTCTTAGACCGCATTCGTGCGCATTATCCAGTAGTGATGCATGGTGTATCACTGTCTATCGGCTCTACAACGCCATTTGACCGCGACTATCTGCGTGATTTAAAAAAACTCGCAAGCAGAATTGAGCCTGCTTGGATTTCTGACCACTTATGTTGGACAGGCGTACATGGGCAAAATATTCATGATTTATTGCCCCTGCCTTACACTGAAGAAACAGTGAGGCATGTGGTGGAGCGCGTTAAAATCGTACAGGATTTTTTAGGCCGGCAAATTTTGCTAGAAAATGTTTCTAGCTACGCCAGTTATGTAGATAGCAACATGACTGAATGGGAATTTATAGCTGAAATTGCAGAACAAGCCGATTGCTTGCTCTTGCTGGATGTTAACAATATTTATGTGAGCAGCTACAACCATCAATTTGACGCAAAAGCCTTTATTGATGGCGTACCTGCCAAGCGCGTACAGCAGATTCATTTAGCAGGCCATCAAAACAATGGTGACTATATTATCGATACGCATGATGCGCCTGTGATAGACCCAGTGTGGGATTTATACAGTTATGCTATCGCCCGTTTAGGCGCAGTATCTACTATGATTGAGCGCGATGATCATATTCCAGAGTTAGAAGTATTGGTGGAAGAGTTGCAAATTGCGCGCAATTTATCAGAACAAGCATTAATGGCAGTCGCATGAGTCAATTGGCAAAGTTACAAGCTGATTTTCAGGCTTATTTGTTTGATGATGTTAAAGGTGCTGCCTTTAAAGCGCAGATTATCAATGACCAAAAAGTAGGCGCAAAAAAACGCCTCGGTATTTATTACGATGCTTATCGTTTAAGAATTATCGAAGCGCTCGCTAATGCTTACCCTAAGCTTAAAGCTTGGCTGGGTGATGATCTATTTGAGCGCACCGCACGCAGTTACATTGACCAATACCCATCCACTTATCGCAATATGCGCTGGGTGGGCGGAGACATGAATATTCATCTGCAAAAAACCTTGCCGCAACATCCTATTGCCGCAGAGTTGGCCTCGTTTGAATGGGCACTAGGTTTGGCGTTTGATGCAGAAGATGTACCAATTCTCACGCTACAAGATTTAGCGACCATTCCACCAGAAGATTGGGGCGACATTTTCCTAAAAGCGCATTCTTCTGTGCAACTGCTGAAGTTTAAATGGAATGTGATTTTAGTGTGGCAAGCGCTTAATGTAGAAGAAACGCCACCAAAAACAACTATTACAAATGCGCCTTGTCTTGTATGGCGTAAGCAGATGGACTCACATTATCGGTCTATCGATCCACTAGAAATGTGTGCCATCGAAAAAATAATGATGGGCATCACTTTTGGCGAGCTATGTGAGTTTCTCCAAAGTGAAAATCTTGAAGAACACTTAACCGAAGAAACTGCGATGCAAACAGCGGCGCAATATTTATCTAGCTGGTTAAATGATGGCTTGATTTTACTTGAATAATCATTAAATATGATGCCCTGCAAGCCAATATCTAAGCGGTCTACAGAGCGTATAAAATTTACTAAATATTACAAAATGGTAAGGCTAAACTTTGTAAAATCTCACCTGTTTGGCTATTCTGCACAAAAATCACTGCCCCAGCATCGCGTTTTTTCCATTCTGCACTTAGATTAAAATCTTTAGAAAATATATTTTGATTGTTTATTTGGTATGCTCCAAAAAACTCGCGTACCACGTAATCGTGCTTAAGTTCGCGGCCGCTATTTTCGCCTGCTTTTACTTGGCTTACTAATTTATTTTCATAAATTGCTACAAATACATCTGAATTTTTGGCATCTGCTGGCTTTGTAGTTTGCGCGCCGGCCTTTAATGAAATTGCGCCATTTTCTAGCGTTACAGCGTTTAGGCTTAAATTGGCGCGAGAAGCAAGTTTTTGATTTTTTTCAATACTTTCATTTAGTCGCGAGTTATCCCAACCTTTAAAATCGCGTCCATTCATCACAAATTGTGGGGTATACACAAAGCCTGCGCCTGCAAAAGCAGCGCCTTTGCGTTGACGGTCTGAGTATTCTGATTTGGAGAATTTATCTTTCCAGCCGATGTAATCCCAATAATCAACATGGAATGCTAGCGGCGTTACTTTGTCAGTTTTAATGCCGCTCATCCATTTGTCTGCGGGCGGACAGCTGCTACAACCTTCAGAAGTGTAAAGCTCTAGCAGAGGAACAGTTTGCGCACCACTTTTGGCACTGCATTCAGCCGCAAATGAGGTGGGCTGGAAAGCGCATAGAATAAGGCTGGCAGCGATGCTGATTGTAGTGAAAATAGACATGACGTTCTCCTTGAGCAATTGGAGTTAGTCGGCAGAAGCTCGAAAACCTTACAATTTTTTATAAGGCTTTTTCGTTTTCTTTGATGGTGTTCCAAGGCGCTATTTTAAACAGCAACAACATACCTGGAATCGCCAAAACAAAACACAAAATAAAGAATTTAAACCAGCCTAAATTTTCTACTAAATACCCAGTCGCCGCATTGGCAAAGGTGCGTGGCACAGCAGCCAAACTGGTAAACAAGGCAAATTGTGTAGCGGTATAAAGCGGGTGCGTGGTTTGGGCAATATAGGCCACAAAAGCCGCCGTGCCGAGACCCACCCCAAATGCCTCAACACCAATCACAATGCCGAGCCACAGCAGACTATGCCCTACAGTAGCTAGCCAAGCAAAGCCTAAAATAGCAATCATTTGCACTACGCCAAAAATCCATAAGGCGCGATTAATACCGAGTTTAAACATCCATACGCCGCCTAATAAGCCGCCAATTACGCTAGGCCATAGGCCTGCATTTTTGGCAATTAAGCCAATTTCCGTTTTGCTAAAACCCATGTCTAAATAAAACGGCGTTGCCAATGCGGTCGCCATGCTATCGCCTAATTTGTACAAGAAAATAAACGCTAAAATCAGCAAGGCAGTTTGTACGCCATTGCGGTGAATAAACTCATTAAAAGGTTCTACTACCGCAGCTTTCAGTGTTTTTGGACGACCTTCTTTAAGCGCAGGTTCGGCTACAAAAACTGTCATTAAAATACCAGGAATCATGAACAGCGCTGTGATGATAAACACGCTACTCCAAGCCATGTGATCTGCCAAAATGAGTGAAAGCGAACCTGGAACTAGCCCTGCAATTTTGTAAGCATTGACATGTACGGCATTACCAAGTCCTAGCTCGTTATCGATGAGCAATTCACGTCGGTAAGCATCTAACACTATATCTTGGCATGCGCTAAAAAATGCGACAACGGTCGCAAGGTAAGCAATTGTCCAAATATCCAGCTTGGGATTAAATGCCCCAAAAATAGGAATAGAAACCAATAACAAAAGCTGAGAAATCAGTAGCCAGCCTCGTCTGCGACCCAATGGCGGTGTATAGCGATCGAATACCGGCGCCCATAAAAATTTCCAAGTAAACGGCAAATTAATTAAAGCGAATAAGCCAATGGCTTTAAGATTAACGCCCTCTGAGCGTAACCAAGCTGGCAGAAGACTAATTAAAATATATAGCGGTAAGCCAGAACTGAAGCCGGTGAAAATGCAAATGAGCATTTTTTTGCTCATGAGTGATTGCCAAATAGAAGGTTGCGTGGTCGTTTGCAAAATTACTACTTAGTTTTCAGGCGGTACATAGCCAAATTTCCCAACAGATTTGGCATGAAACTTACTTCATTTCCCTCGGTAAT
>JANNFN010000071.1:0-3122 GCA_031379885.1 Methylotenera sp. | reverse complement strand
TCTGTACTAGGGTTTGCACAGAACGGGCAATGCTGCAAATGATGTTGTATGCCAGTAGGCGCCCGATTGTCGGCTTCTTTATCGCTAAGCTCTGTTGCTAATTGCTGTCCTTTGGTAGTTAGCACTTGTATGGTTATTTTTTTACCATTGCTGCTACATATTTCTTGCGCAAATGTGTTGATGCCTTGCTGTGTTGCCAAGGCATGCGAGATACTAGGCGCAAGCGACGCAAAAACAATCGCAAACAACGCAATTTTGTGCATCAGCATAAATAATTTTTTCGACAACATACGCGGATTATAATTTTATTTAGGTAAAATGCAATGGCTCATATGGGTAAAAATAAGGAATTACATGGCCGCAGGCAGTTTATTAGCACTTTTAGATGACATCGCAACGATTTTAGATGACGTCTCTGTTATGACGCAAATTGCCGCAAAAAAAACAGCCGGCGTATTAGGCGATGATTTAGCTTTGAACGCCCAGCAAGTATCTGGGGTAGCGGCGGAACGCGAGCTGCCAGTAGTGTGGGCGGTAGCTAAAGGCTCGTTTATTAACAAGCTCGTTTTAGTGCCGTCTGCGCTGGCTATTAGCTATTTTGCTCCATGGGCAATTACACCTTTGTTGATGTTAGGTGGCGCGTATTTATGCTTTGAAGGTTTTGAAAAAATTGCGCATAAATTGCTGCATAGTAAACAAGAAGTTGCAGCACATGAAACTAAATTAGAGCAAGCCGTTGCTGACCCCAAAGTAGATTTAGTCGAGCTGGAAAAAGATAAAATTAAAGGCGCGATTCGTACTGATTTTATTTTATCTGCCGAGATTATTGTGATTGCGCTTGGCACTGTTGCCACAGCCACATTCAGCAAGCAAGCTACTGTAGTTTCGATCATTGCCGTTATCATGACCATTGGTGTATATGGTTTGGTGGCGGGTATTGTTAAGCTGGATGATCTTGGCTTGTATTTAATGCTTAAAAAAGGCAAAAGTTTTTACAGACAATTACAACGCAAAATTGGAGAGAAAGTTCTCGCTTTTGCACCTTATTTAATGCGCACTTTGTCGGTAGTTGGCACTGCTGCCATGTTCATTGTGGGCGGCAGCATTATCGGGCATGGCGCGCCATTTTTGCATCATTTTACCGAGCAAGTAATTGAGTTTTTGCAGAAATTGCCAGAAGTTGGTAGCGTATTAGCCACAATATCACCGATTTTAATAGATGGGATTATTGGCTTAATTGTTGGTGCAATTTGTGTGGGGCTGTTTGAAATGATAAATAAAATACGTCAAAAAAAATAAAATAGGCGCTCTGCAAGGCGCATGGATATTGGCTTGCAGAGCACCCATTTTGTGATTAATTTGGCCTTTTGAAACTATCTAATAATAAAATAGTAACACCGACGCTAATCGCACTATCGGCTACATTAAACGCTGGAAAGGCATAATCATTCCAGTGGAAATTTAGAAAATCAACCACATAACCCAGTGTGACTCTGTCATACAAATTACCTAACGCACCGCCCAACACCAAAGCCAAGCCAAAGCAAAAAAGTTTTTGTTCGCTATGTTTTTTAATTAAGTAAGTAATCACTACCGCCGCAGTGATTGATATAGCTGTAAAAAACCACTTTTGCCATCCGCCCGCATCATTCAAAAAACCAAACGCTGCGCCTTGGTTGTGATAGCGTACTAAATCGAAAAAAGCAGTGATTTTGAGTTGCTCGCCAAATTGAAAAGCGGCTTCAATCAAGTGCTTGGTATATAAATCAAGCGCAATCACAAGCGCGCTAATACTAAACCACTTATGCATATTTGCGCACTTCGCCTGCCCCAAATAAATTGCTCACACATCGTCCGCAAATTGTTGGGTGTTCCGCGTGCGAGCCTACGTCTGCGCGGTAATGCCAGCAGCGCTCGCACTTAGTAAACTTGCTCGCTTTCACTACAATTTTTTGTTCGTCATCGCTCGCTACCTTAATCACTTTTGCGCCCGATGTAATCATCACAAAACGCAAGTCATCTGCCAAGCTATTCATGGCATCAAAACTGTTTTCGCTTGCATAAAATTCCAACTCTGCCTGCAGCGATGACCCTACTTCCCCAGCACTTCGTAGCACTTCAGTTTCTTTTGCGGCTTCACCACGAGCAGAAATAATGGTCTGCCAAGTCTCTATTCTATTGGCTTGCAAGCCATGCGCTGGAAGGTCGTACCAAACATCCTCAAACACGCTTTTGTCTTCACCTAAATTTAAAGTTTGCCAAATTTCATCAGCAGTAAAGCTTAAAATTGGCGTGATTAAGCGCATAAAGGTGTGCGTAATATGATGCAAGGCGCTTTGTGCGGCGCGGCGTGCAGAAGAGTTTTCGCCCGATGTATAAAGCCTATCTTTCAGAATGTCCAAGTAGAAACTGCCTAAATCATCTGAGCAAAAACTCACCAACTTTTGTACTGCCAAATGGAATTCATAACGGTCATAATCTGCCAACACATCTGTTTGCAATTTATGCGTCAAATACAGCGCATATCGGTCAATTTCTAGCCATTGATCCACTGGTAATAAGTCTTTATTGGCATCAAAGTCCGCAATATTCGAGAGCAAAAATTTACAGGTATTGCGGATTTTACGATAGCTATCAGCCACACGTTTCAAAATTTCGTCCGAAATCGTCAGTTCACCAGAGTAATCAGATGAAGCCACCCATAAGCGCAAAATATCTGCGCCATAAGTGTCCATCACCTTTTGCGGCGCGATGACATTACCTTTGGATTTACTCATCTTGTGGCCAGAGCCATCCACCACAAAACCATGCGTCAGCAAGGCTTCATAAGGCGCACGACCATCGATGGCGCAACCTGTCAACAAACTAGATTGGAACCAGCCACGGTGTTGATCCGAGCCTTCTAAATACATGTCAGCAGGATAATTTAACTCGGGGCGACGCTTGAGTACTGCCGCATGCGTTGCGCCAGAATCGAACCACACATCTAGCGTATAAGTCACCTTTTTATATTCATTATTGATGCCGCTGCAAGCCGCACCGGTATTGGCATGCAGGAAGGCACTTTCATCCAAACTAAACCATGCTTCAACACCACTTTTTTCTACCAATAACGCAGCCGC
>JANNFN010000051.1:0-2677 GCA_031379885.1 Methylotenera sp. | reverse complement strand
AAATCGTTAAGCAGTAAAAAATAGCAGTAAAAAATTGCCTCACCAAATACAAATGGCTTGCATTTCTGCAAGCCATTTTAGCTTAAATTAATCTAGTTTTATATGCCCTGTAAGCCAATATCCATGCGGGTTACAGGGCGGAGCGTTTTAAGTAGATTTGATTAAAAATTGTGTGTGTATTGAAAGCTTAAAATATCGACGCTGCCTTCAAAATCACCGCGTACACGGCCGCTACCTGTAGCTATTTGGTTATCGTCAATTGAAGCGTCACTAATAAATAGGTGCGAATAACCCACATCGACTTTAGAAGCTGGTGTTATTTGGTAACCTGCGCCTAATGAGAGCCATTTTCTGTCATTGCCAGGGATGCGTGCAGTACGGAACTTGTCGCTAATCGCTTCCTCATCATATGCTAGACCAGCACGTAGTTTGAGAGCATCGCTATAGTGGTAATTTACACCAACAGAGTAACGCATGGTGTTATCCCAGTTCTCAGCAGTTGTAGCAAGTGGTACTCCACTATCACGAACAACTTTTAATTCTTTAAATTGACTCCAACGTGTCCAAGTCACGTCACCCATCAAGTCCCAAGTGTCGTTAAGCTTGCTAAATGCGCTGACAGAAAAGTTTTCTGGTAATGTGACATCTGCCTTTACACCACCATTAGGTGCAGCAGCAGCAGGGATGCTAGCTGGGCGCGTAAACTTGACGTCACCATCAAGATGCTGTTCAACTTTAGAGCGGTATGCTACACCAAAACGAGTGTCAGCAGTTGCTTGATAAATTGCACCGAGATTAAATCCAAAGCCCCAGTCATCACCCTTTATCTTTACACTTCCTTGCGAACCTGCACCACCCGGAAAATTAACTGCACGCGTAAGCGTGGCTTCAGCGCGCATGATAGAAGCACCAAAACCTAATGAGAGTTGGTCGTTGACTTTAAAAGCAATGGAAGGGTTAATATTGATGGTTTTCACTTCAGATTTATCCGCTTGAAAACGCCCTAGCCATTTATCATCGTACTCAGTTTTTAAGCCGAATGGCGCATTTAAGCCAATACCTAGTTTTACGCTGTCATTTAAATCCATCTTGAAATAAAAGTTGGGTACAAAGGCCAAATCTCCAGCATTGGGGCCTTCACCCCCAAGTGTTTTTGCAGGCGAAGGGCCTGGGAAATCCGCTGCAACTGAACCTTTATTGTTAAATTCTGCATTTGGATTAATTAAATGCAATGCGCCAACCGCTTGCGTACCCTCAATGTAGGTCATGCCAGCGGGGTTAAAAAATATGGTGCTGGCATCCTCTGCAATTGCGGCGCCACCTGCGAAAGCGTTGCCCATACCACTACCACTTTGTTCGATTAGTGCAAACCCAGCTGCTTGCGCTGCGAGTGGTGTTGTAAAAATCACACAAGTTAAAAATATTTTTTTCATGACAGACGCTTCCCTGAGTTTAGATTAATTATTTTATAAAAAATAATATCACATCAATAGCTTACTAGGGTTTCTTATAGTGACTTATTGAGTGATGCGATTTTTACTTGTTGTTATTTATCAACAATCTACCTGAAAAAAAGCATTTTATCAAAATTATTTTCTTGAGGCGGTTAATTAATAAGCCTATAGTTTTAAACGTATAGGCTCAATATGGCAAATAACTATATGTTTTAAAATAAATAAAAAGAACGGTTATTTAGACTAACAGCTAATAAATTTCCCAGGAGAATGACATGAATACAGTCGTAGATTTTCAACTAATGAATAATACAGCGTTAACACAAGTGAGAACACGCTTTGAAGAAGAGTTTGGGGTGATGACTTATTACATGAACCCAGCACCTAGACCATGCTTTAATAAAGTCTGTATGTCTGAGTTGCACCAAAGCCAATCTAGCTTAGAAAAAATGCAAGGCGAAGTGATTGCCAATGGCAAATTAAATAAGGCCAATTATTTGGTGCTTGCTTCAGACGTGCCAGGTATTTTTAACTTAGGTGGCGATCTGTCTGTCTTCGGTGAGTTAATACGAACTAAAGCGCGTGATGCTTTATTAAGCTATGCAAAGTTGTGCGTTAATAACGTTTGGACTTTTTATAATATGCAAGCGCCAGTGACTACGATTTCTTTGGTGCAGGGTCAGGCGATGGGCGGTGGTTTTGAAGCGGCACTTGCTGCGCACATCATGGTAGCGGAAAAAAGTGCAGTGATGGGTTTGCCAGAAGTGTTGTTTAATTTGTTCCCGGGCATGGGCGCACTTAGCTTTCTGTCACGCAAAATTGGCATGCAAGCAGCTGAAAAAATGGTAAGTTCTGGCAAAATTTATACAGGAGAAGAACTCTATCAAATGGGCGTGGTGGACGTGTTGGCAGAAGATGGTCAAGGTGAATATGCGCTTAACAATTGGATTAAAAAGAATCATCGCTCACTTAATTCTTTTCAAGCGATTAACAGGGCAAAGCAACGCGTAAATCCCCTTACTTTAGCGGAGCTTTACGATATCGTGGAAATCTGGGTTGATGCTGCATTGCGCTTAGATGAGCGTAATTTGAAAGTAATGGAACGTTTAGTACGTGCGCAAAACTCAAAAGTCAGTACAGAAGTTACACCTCTTGTTGCAAAGCAAACTGCTTAAATTTTAAGTTCTTTGTTTAAGGCTGGCTTTAGGCGCCCTTGTGCAGGG
>JANNFN010000025.1:0-7355 GCA_031379885.1 Methylotenera sp. | reverse complement strand
ACTGCGGCAAATGCAATCGCCAATAATATGCCTGGAAAGGCCAAGAAAATATCAGTAATTTTCATTAAAACTTGGTCGGTTTTTCCGCCATAAAAACCTGCCAGCAAGCCAATGAGTACGCCAATAGTCATCGTCACCAGTGTCACTAAAACTGCAACGGCAAACGAAACCTGCACACCTTTTAGAGTGCGTGCCAAAATGTCGCGACCTAAGTCATCTGCGCCAAACCAATGCTGGACACTGGGTGTAGCAAGTATTGCATTTAAATCGATGCCGTTGCCATGCAAACCGAATAACAGCCCTAGCAAAACGGCCACAATCCAAAACAATAAAATAACTGATGCAAATTTTTTCATTTTTTAAATAAGTCAGGTGTTGCCCACTCACTTGCACATAAATACTCTTCAGGCACTTCTTCTATCGCCTCTTGCACTGCCTCAATATCCCAATAATGTTCCCAGCCGCCTGTAGAGTAATCTGCAACTTTCAATTTATTTAGATTTTTCCATTTTTTAATCCATGCTCCCACCCAATCAAAGTCACTTGAATCTTCATTGTGCAGAACAAAAATAGAAATGCGTTTTAGGTTATCCATCTTAATCCCTACTCTTACTTTACACCCTGGCTCTGATTCTAGGATCTGCAATACGGTACAACATATCGGTAAACAAATTCACCAACACATAGCTGAATGCAACTACAAGCACACACGCCTGCGTGACAGGATAGTCGCGCTTTTCGATGCTCTCAACAAGCAAACGACCAATGCCATCCCAGCTGAATATGGTTTCAGTAATCACTGTGCCCGCGAGCAAACTGCCCATCTGCAAACCGACAATAGTGATAATTGGCAGCAAAGCAGCACGCAAAGCGTGACGCACAATCACGGTTTTCTCACTTAAACCTTTAGCACGTGCGGTGCGAATAAAGTCTTCATTCAATACCTCCAAAAGACTTGTTCGGGTCATGCGTGTGAGAATGGCACTTAAGCCAAAACCCAAAGTAATAGCGGGCAGAATAATGGAGGTATTTGATTCCATGCCGCTGACAGGCAGCCAGCCGAGCCAAACCGCAAAAACCAGCATCAGCATCGGCCCTAGCCAAAACGCAGGCATTGCGGAAAAACGAACCGAAACAATCGTCACCACAAAATCTTGCCACTTGCCATTACGCAAAGCCGCGTAAATACCTAGCGGAATACCAATAGACAAACCTATTAACAATGCCAAAACTGCAAGTTTTAGCGTGGCAGGGTAGCGTGTTTTAATAAGCTCAATAATCGGCGTTTTAGTGTGAATCGAGTTGCCTAAATCACCATGCGCAAGCTTGATTAGGTAACTGCCAAACTGGCTTAACAGCGGCTGATTTAGCCCTAAATCTTCACGCAATTGCGCGCGATCCGCCAGGCTTGCAGATTCGCCCAGCATCACTTCTACAGGGTCGCCTGGTACTAAATGGATTAGCAAAAAAGTGAGTAAAAGCACGCCAAAAATGACCGAGAGAAAACTAGCGATACGACTAATCATTGTGAATAAATACAGACGTGCCAACCGCAACCAAATCGAACAGCTCAACAACGTCGCTATTCCTCATACGAATACAACCATGCGAGCCAACTTTGCGCATGTCGGTTGAATCTGGCGTGCCGTGAATGTAAATATAACGCTGCATGGTATCGACTTTACCCAGCCGATTTTTGCCGATTTCTTTACCGCTTAACCACAAAATTCGCGTGAGTATCCAATCGCGATCAGGAAATTGCGCCATCAATTCTGGCGTGTAGATTTCACCCGTTGGTCGTCGACCTACGAATACTGTATTGGCTTGTGCACCGGTGCCAATCTTAGCGCGAACGATATGCTCACCTAATGGCGTACAGCCGCTATCTTTTTCGCAGCCAACGCCATTAGCCGCTGTAGAAATACTGTATTTAGCCTTCACTCCGCCATAATTATCAAATAGGGTCAAGGCTTGTTGCTGGATAGAAATTTCAATGCGCATCGCTTATTGTAACTAAATCGTCCCAATTACCGTCGGGTTTTGGGTTGTAATGAGTTATATTTATCTGCATGGCGGCAAATTGCCCTTCGTACCATAGCGGAATATAGGGCAATTGTGTATGAATGCGTTTAGTGGCGGCTGGCCAGTCTTCGCTCTCAAGCAATTTATCTAGCTCGGCATCCGTAAATCGTCCTCGGTTAAAGCCATTGGGTGGAAAGTTTTGTGAGCCAAACGCCTTCGCGTATATTTCTGGTGTTTTGATGCCTACCCAAGTGAGGCCGAAAAGTTGAAAATTGCCTTGTTTCACATCCTCAAAAAACGTGCCCCAATCTAAACTGCGAATTTCCAAATCAATGCCAGCTGGCTGCATTTGTGCTTGCAGAATAGTAGCAAAGCGAACTCTTTGAGCGTCAGTTGAAGTTTTATAAACCAGTTTAAGCGGCAATTTAACGCCAGCTTCAATAAGAATTTTTTTTGCCAATGCAGGCTTGTAGGCATATTGCACTAATATTTTATTGTTATTCGTATAATGTTCTGGCGGTAAAATTGCGCCAGCAATACGCGAGCTTTTCACCATGACTTTGTCGATAATTGCTTGTCTATCAATGGCGTACGCAATCGCTTGCCGAACCTTTATATTTTTTAGCATCTTATCCTGCATATTTAAACCAAGATATGAAAAATTAGCTCCTATGCTGGTTTTAACACTGATTTCTGGCTTGCTTTGTAGATATTTCACCAGCTCGGGCGGTAAATCGCCTTGAATTAAATCGGCCTCGCCACGCAATAATTTAAGCACACGTACGGTCGGGTCTTTTACCTCTTGTAAGCTAATAATTTGGCCATCTTTTGTACGTTGTAGCGAGAGCTTGTTGTGCCAACTGACAAATTTTAACGCGCCAGAACCCACAGGACTGTGCGAAAAATCATGATTTTTTTCGATTAAATTTTTAGGCAAAATACCAATTATGAGCTTTTCAAAAAAGTGCTTATCTACCTGTTTTAATTGAAATAAAATAGTATTTTTATCTTCAACCTTAATGCTTTCGATATTTGCGAATTCTGCCGCATGTGGCGAGTCTTTTAATGCTAACAATGAATCATAAGTTGCTTTAACATCTGCAGCAGTCAAAGTATCTCCGTTATGAAACTGCGCAAGATTATTATTTAAAATAAATCGATATTTTTTGTCATTTAGGGTATCGCCATGGGCCAATATCCATGCGGGTTTTGAGGTAGCATCAAAATCAACTAAAGGTTGATAAATTAAGCGATTAATGCGCTCTGAAGCTGCATCTGTCGCGTAACGTGGATCAAGATTTAACGGCGCCTGCGCAATTGCAAAACTAATTTCATTTTGTTTAGCGGCAGGCTTGCAAGCCATTAAACATAAAGCACTTAGTATTATAAAAAACCATTTCATAGCATCAGTTTACTCGAATTAAGCACATCATAAACGCACTAAACACTACAATATTACCCAAACTCACTTTCAACTATGTTTTAATACTGCTACGAAATTTTATATTGAGGAGGTAAATAAATCATGAACGGAATTATGCAACTCATTGGCCGCATTATGCTGGCACTCATTTTTGTTTTAGCAGGTTTAGGTAAAATACAAGATCCTGCAGGCACTGCAGGTTATATGCAATCCATGGGCGTACCCAGCATTTTGTTATGGCCAACCATTGCATTAGAAGTGCTTGGCGGCTTAGCCATAGCTGTGGGCTATAAAACACGCCTGGCAGCATTTGCCTTGGCAGGGTTTACAATACTTGCAGCCGTATTGTTCCACAGAAATTTTGGCGACCAAATGCAGATGATTATGTTCTTGAAGGACATTGCCATCGCGGGCGGTTTGTTGTTGTTAGCAGTGGGTGGAAGAACGGCCTACAGCATGGACAACAGAAGAACTCAAACTGATTTTTTTGGCACTAGGCAAGGTTAGTAGGCAAGGTTAATTCTTTACAAAGCACGCGATAGATTCCACATGCGCGGTATGTGGAAACATATTGATGACGCCTGCCGCACTTAAGCTATAACCTTTTTCATTCACCAACACGCCTGCATCGCGCGCCAGCGTCGCTGGGTTGCACGAAACATAAACAATCACTTTCGGTGCAGTTTCGGGTGTAATTGCATTCACCAGTTCAAACGCGCCGTCACGAGGCGGGTCAACTAACCATTTATCAAACAGCCCGAGTTCTGCCAAACTTGCCTCGGTCATTTTAAATAAATCTGCCACGCCAAATTTCACATTGCTAATTTTGTTTAAAGTTGCACTTTCATTGGCTCTATCCACCAAATTGGTTAAACCTTCTAAACCCAAAACTTGAGCGCCACTGCGCGCAATTGGCAGTGTAAAGTTACCAATGCCGCAGAAAAAATCTGCAATATTTTCACCTTTTTGTGGCGTCAATAATTGCATGGCGCGACGTATCATCACTTGGTTGATTTGCGGATTGACTTGTGTAAATTCATTCGGTTTAAACGGATAATTTAAGTCAAATTCAGGCAAGCTGTAAGCCAATGCTGGAGCGGCTTCTGGCCAATAAGGTTTTATCGTATCAGGACCTTTGGTTTGCGTCCAAATCTGTATTTTGTGATAATCGGCAAAGGTTTTTAGCAGCGTTTCATCATTTGCATTCAGTGCATCCATAATGCGCAGAATCAGCACGATGACACCAGCGCTTTCGCGCGTATTTATTGGGTCTTCACCTACGGCCAATTCAATTTGTGGCAGTTTGTCGCGTATGCTCAACTGAATAATCATTTCTTGCAAAGGCGCAATTAATGCCGAAACTTTTGGCACCAACACTTCGCATGAATTCATGTCCGCCACATAGCGTGTGGCTTTTTCGTTAAAGCCTACCAGCACACGTTCTTTTTTCTCTACATATTTCACGCTTAAACGCGCTTTATGGCGATAGCCCCAAGTTGGGCCATACAGCGGCGGCAACATATTTTCTGCTTTCACTTTGCCAATATGCTTCAAATCATTTTCCAGCAAACGTTGTTTCGCCGCGACTTGTGCGTTGGCGTCCAAATGTTGTAGTTTACAGCCTCCACATAAGTCAAAGTGCGGGCATTTAGGCGTTACACGCTGGTTCGATTGTTTTAATACTTCCACCACATTAGCCACTTCATAGCTTGGTTTAATGCGGTGCGATTGAAACGTCACTTTTTCATTGGGTAATGCACCATCTATAAAAATAGTTTTGCCATCCACATGTGCAACACCGCGCCCTTCTTGGTCTAGCGATTCAACCATGGCCGTTAAAATGGGGTTTTGTGCAGGGTTTTGATGCGATTTATTGCGGTTTCTTCTCATGCAAACATTTTAGCCGATAAGGCAAAAATAGCGTAATTGCAAAAAATCATGATAAACTACATAAAAAATAGGCCTTAAGTGCTTATATAATTTAGGGAAATTTTAATAACATGAATAAAATTCGCTACAAATTTTTAGTTTTAGCTGGGTTAATTTTTACAACTCAATTCGCAGCAGCAGAAGCTCCAAAAGTACGCACTTCTGCGCATGGCTACGCATTTGTCACAGCTGGTATTGGCGAAGAAGAAGTTGATACAATGAAACGTCAAGCCAAAAATTTCACGCTTAACTTGTTGTTTTCCGAAGGCACAGTGGGGCGCTGGGCAACAGATGTCAATGTGAATATCTACGACGAAGCCAGCAATTTGGTATTCCGTATCGTCGGTGCAAAACCCGTTCTTTATGTGAACTTGCCAGCAGGAACTTACACTATTTTAGCCAATAATAACGGCAACAAATTACGCGAAAAAATCACACTTGAAGGCGCTACAAACAAAAAAGTGGTGCTAAATTGGAAAGAGTTTGTAGACGAAGATATGCCGCTTGATGCAGAAGGAAATTAACGCCAAGCCGCTAGAAACTCTGCCCAATGCTTGGCTTTATGTTCAACACTATAACCACTTAAAGTCTCGCGCACCAGTTTAATCTCGGCTTCATAGCTTGCTGGTGTAAGATGTCCGCGCATCAACTGAAAGCGCAAAAACACCAAATGCGTGTTAGCCACGTCGGTCTCGCAGTAATTACGAATTACCTCAATTTCACCATTTTTATATGCATCCCAAACCTTGCTGCCATCCATGCCCAGCTTGCCAGGGAAGCCGCATAGCTGCGCAATGTCATCCAGCGGCGCATTGGCGCGCGGGCTATACATTGCCAGTACATCCATCAAATCGAGATGCCGCATGTGGTAACGGCTGATGTAATTGTTCCATTTAAAATCTTTGTCATCCTCACCCAAATCCCAATAGCGTGGCGCTTGTACTTTATTAATCATGGCGCGGTAATGCAGCACAGGCAAATCAAAACCGCTGCCGTTCCATGAGATTATTTGCGGCGTGTATTTCTCTATACCATCAAAAAAGCGTTGAATAATCTCCGCTTCAGATGAATCTGCATCACCCAATGTCCACACTTTAAAATTGCTACCTTCGCGCAAAGCGCATGAAATCGCACAAACTTTGTGTTGCTGCAAAGGCAAAAAATCACTGCCATTATGCTGACGTCGCTGATGAAAAGCGATGTTCGCAACATCTTCATCTGTTGCAGTGGAAGGCAAGCCCAGCAAGGTGCGCAGGCCAGTGGTATCAGGGATAGTTTCGATGTCAAAAACGAGGGTTGGTGTCATGCGCTAAGCATACACGATACCGTATTACGTGGGTAGTAGTCGCCTTACGCGGGCTGTGCAATCGCTAATACTTGGTTTAAGATTTCGCCTTCTGTCATTTGCATAGTCTCTTCTTCTGCCTTGTGAATGAGTACGGGCATCGCCATTTCATCGCCATCAAATACCATGATGGCATGGCGTATCGGGTCATTGCCATTGAGTGGTGTAAATTTACCAAATCCGAATTTAGCGTTTCTAATCACCTGCCATGCGCCTCTAGGCTCGGCAAATTCTGGTTTAGAGAAATGGTATCCAATCTCTTCTGTCGTCATGCTTTGGAGTGAGTAGTCAGTTTTTTCTGCCATAATCCGCCAACAGATTTCATCTTCTCTACTGGTGTTTTGAAGTTGGTAGAGATACCAATCTTCGTCATACTCCAGCCGAAAAATACTATGAATTACGCCCGTGCTCGTGTTCAAGGTGTAGTACGTACCTTGATCATCCAAGGTAATCGCCTTGCCATAAGTAGGAAAGCTTAAAACGTTACTTGAGACATTGCTTGCCATTAGAACACTCCCTTAACTTGAGTTAATTAGCTACAGTGTATTTCTACACTAGCAAAATTTAAGCCAAGAAAAGGGTGGGTTTAATAAGCTATTTCTAACAGTTATAGCTTGAAGTATTCAAAATATATGC
>JANNFN010000162.1:0-11762 GCA_031379885.1 Methylotenera sp. | reverse complement strand
AAATCACTTTGCGCTGATCGTTAGAAACGTCATCAAATTCTAATAACTGCTTACGAATATCGAAGTTACGTCCTTCTACTTTGCGCTGTGCATTTTCAATGGCGCGCGTTACCATCGCGTGCTCAATCGCCTCACCTTCTGGCATTTTCAGGCGTTCCATAATCGCAGCAACGCGATCACCAGAGAATATGCGCAACAATTGATCATCTAAAGACAAGTAAAAACGGCTAGAGCCTGGGTCGCCCTGACGGCCAGAACGGCCGCGCAATTGGTTATCGATACGGCGCGACTCATGACGCTCGGTGCCGATAATATGCAAGCCGCCTGCCGCAACCACTGCGTCGTGACGCTTTTGCCATTCTGCTTTTGTTTGCGCAATTTTAGTTTCTTTCTCCACATCGCTTAAATTAGCATCGCTGCGAACCTCATGGATACTGGCTTCTGGGTTTCCTCCCAAAACAATATCGGTACCGCGACCTGCCATATTGGTGGCAATGGTAATCGCTGCAGGGCTACCTGCTTCGGCCACAATATGCGCCTCACGCTCATGCTGTTTTGCATTTAAAACTTCATGATCCAACTTGGCTTTGCTCAGCAAGCCTGAAATAAGCTCTGAATTCTCAATCGATGTGGTACCCACCAAAACCGGCTGGCCAATGGCTTGGCAGGCTTTAATATCCTCAATCACCGCGTTGTATTTTTCGTTGGAGGTGCGATACACTTTATCCATCGCATCTTTACGCAACATGTCACGATGCGTAGGAATCACTACCGTTTCCAAACCGTAAATTTGGTTAAACTCATAAGCTTCGGTATCCGCCGTGCCTGTCATACCGCTTAGTTTTTGGTACATGCGGAAATAGTTTTGAAAGGTAATCGAAGCTAGCGTTTGGTTCTCTTTTTGAATCTCCACGCCTTCTTTGGCTTCTACCGCTTGATGCAAGCCGTCAGACCATCTGCGGCCTGGCATTTTGCGGCCAGAAAATTCATCCACAATCACAATCTCGCCACGATCAACCACATAATGCTGATCTAATTTAAATAAATTCTGAGCCCGTAGCGATGCATACAAATGATGCACCAAGGTAATATTAGCTGGTTCATACAAGCTTGAGCCTTCAGTCAACAAGCCTGAACTCGCCAAAATTGCTTCGGCGCGTTCATGACCCGCCTCAGACATGGTGACAGTTTGCGCTTTTTCATCCACCCAAAAATCGCCATCGCCATTTTCTTCGGTTTGCTTAGTGAGCTGTAGCGCAACATCATTAATTTGACTATACAAATCAATGCTATGCTCAGCTTGGCCTGAAATAATCAGCGGTGTGCGTGCTTCGTCAATTAATATAGAATCTACTTCATCCACCAGTGCATAACTTAATTTGCGCTGTGTGCGTTCCTCCGCAGTAAATACCATGTTGTCGCGCAAGTAATCAAAGCCAAATTCGTTATTGGTGCCGTAAGTGATATCAGCAGCGTAGGCGAGCTGTTTGGCATCGTGCTGCATTTGCGATAAATTAATGCCAACCGAAAGGCCTAAAAAATTATAGAGCTTGCCCATCCATTCGGCATCGCGTTTGGCGAGGTAATCATTCACCGTCACCACGTGTACACCTTTGCCAGTAATCGCATTCAAATAAACAGGTAATGTCGCCACCAACGTTTTACCCTCACCAGTGCGCATTTCGGCGATTTTGCCCGCGTTAAGTACCATGCCACCTATCATTTGCACATCAAAGTGACGCATTTCCAATGCGCGCACACTGCCTTCACGTACCACAGCAAAGGCTTCGGGCAGTAATTGTTCTAGACTTTCACCTGCGGTAAAACGCTGTTTAAACTCTTCTGTTTTTGCACGCAGAGCATCGTCGCTAAGCGCTTGCATGGCGGGTTCTAGCGCATTAATTTCTTTCACCTTTTGGGCGTATTGTTTGACTAGTCTATCATTACGACTACCGAAAAATTTTCTGAACAACGTGGATAACATGAAGAAACACCGATTTTCCGAAATCTCGGAAACCTCTATTTAGATTGGATGAAAATACTACTTTTTATTTGGGGGAGCTATTATTTTTTTCAATATTAATTTACTATTAAAATCACTTATTTGTTTAATAAATATACAGCTTTGTTAATACGCTTAAGTTAATACTTAGCTCGGTAAGTACTTGCGTGGGTCTAAAGCATTGCCATTTAAGCGAATTTCATAATGCAAATGCGGGCCAGTCGAACGTCCTGTACTACCTACTTCTGCCACAATTTGGCCTTTTACTACACGCTCGCCGACCTTAACCAGCAACTTTGAAGCATGTGCATAACGCGTTTCCAAGCCTGCGCCATGCTCAATTTTTACTATATTACCATAATCGGGTGTGCGTTCGGCGGCAGACACAATGCCATCAGCAGCCGCGCGTATGGCTGTGCCAGTATTTGCAGTAAAATCCAAGCCCTCATGAAACGCTTTATTGCCATTAAACGGATCAATACGCCAGCCATAGCTAGACGAATTAAAGGCTGCGGCAATTGGGCTACTATTGGGTAACATATCTTTCAACACACTTTGTTGCAATATTTTTGCCTCAATCGTACTGAGTGAATCATCACGCGCATCAACTGCTTGCGTTAGCTCTATGATAGCCGCTTGTAAATCTGGCTCTGTCATAGGGCGCGCATTGATAAGCGGCCCCCCACGACCTTCTAGTTGCAAACTCATCTGTGGTTTTGAATTGTTGAGCGGCTTTGTATTCGCATTCGATTTTAAATTGCCCTGTTTATCTTTCTCTCCCGCTAGTTTAGCCAATCGCTGACTTTGCGCATCTAAGCGCATCATGCGCGCTTGTAACTCCCCAAGCTCTTTGGCGTAGGCATCTAAATGCACTTGCGATGAAATAATCGAACTTTTAAGATGCGGGGGTAGCAAGGCACGCATACCCTGCTCTTTAATTTCGCTTTTAGGCGTAATAAACAGTAAAGTAAGCAAAACGGGCAGCAACACCAAAGCAGCAATCAGCACGCCAGCTTGAAGCACTGTTAAGCTTTTGGCTTTTGCCATTTTGTTAGAGACTAAAATTATATTCATCAGTTTTTAATTACTTAAAGTCATATCTATCAGTATTTAGTTACAATTCATTATGCGCAGAATTAACGCTTTATTGTCAGAAAACAGTGAGCTTGCCAAAAACGTGCAAGCGCACCAAGGTTTGCAACAACTATGGTACGCAGCTGTGCCAGAAATACTGAGTCAACACAGTTTTGCTAGCAAACTAACTAACGACCAATTAACAGTTTTCACTGACAGCGCAATTGTCGCAAATAAAATTAAATTAACACACGCTAGCATATTGACTCAATTACAAAATTTGCAAAAAACAGACCCTTTGTTTAGGGAATGTAAAGTTACTGCAATTAGCGTCAAAGTGCAAGTAAAATCTAGTCCAAAACCCATCATAAAAACACCGCGCAAGCTCTCAGCCAAGGCCGCAACTAGCCTTAAAAAATTAGCGCAAGATTTGGGCGAGTCGCCACTTGCCTCCAAATTAAACGCTTTAGCGCGCAAAACTTAAGCCATGGAATATTTATTTTATTTGTTAACAGGTCTGTTTACTGGTTTGCTCTCTGGTTTGCTAGGCGTAGGTGGCGGGCTTATTATGGTGCCCGTGCTCAGCATTATTTTCGCTAGTCTTGCCTTTCCTACCGCTTACATCATGCAAATGGCGCTTGGCACATCGCTTGCAGTGATTATCATTACCTCAGTCGCCTCCAGCCGCGCGCACCACCAGCACAATAACGTAGACTGGGATGTTGTTAAAAAAGTTGCGTTGGGCATTATGTTTGGCGCGTTTTTGGGCAGTTTAGTGGCAGCTAAGTTTGATGCGAACTTACTTAAAGCATTATTCATCATTTATGTTTTTTTGGTGGCATTTCAGATCCTAAATAACTATACGCCAAACCCCTCGCGGATACTGCCTACCAGGCCTGCTCTAAATTTAGTTGGATTTTGCATCGGCTGGGTATCTAGCTTTGTGGGTATTGGCGGCGGCACGCTTTCAGTGCCTTATCTCATCTATTGCAATGTCAATACCAAACGCGCCATCGGCACCAGTAGTGCAATCGGCTTGCCAATTGCACTCGCCGGCGCAATCGGCTATATCATATCTGGCCTAAAAATTTATGATTTGCCCAGTAAAAGTTTTGGCTTTATTTATTTGCCTGCGTTTGCCATTATCGCGCTCACCAGTTTAATCAGTGCGCCTGTTGGCGCGGTTTTGGTACAAAAACTAGCTGTAAAAAAATTAAAGAGAATATTCGCCTTTCTGTTAATCGCAATCGGCTGCAAAATGTTGGTTGATCTTTTGTAACTCACCCTCGTAAGTGGTTGTCGTGCTTCACTATTAATGCCATAATGTCGGGCGTTGTTACAAAAAAATTACAATTTTTTGTACACTATTTGGACTAATTACGTTTCAGATTTATATAAATAATAGATAGGGAGAAGTCATGTCAGGACCAATAATGATCGCCATTGCTGCCGCAGTTTTAGCAGTGTTGTATGGCGTAGTAATGAGTAAATGGATTACCAATTTGCCCGCAGGCAATGCGCGTATGCAAGAAATTGCTGGTGCAATTCAGCAAGGCGCGGCAGCTTATTTAGCTCGCCAATATAAAACCATCACTATGGTGGGCATAGTGCTAGCCATTTTAGTGGCGGTGTTTTTAGGCACAACAACGGCGATTGGTTTTGTACTGGGCGCTTTATTGTCTGGCGCTTGCGGTTTTATCGGCATGAATGTTTCTGTTAAAGCCAATGTGCGTACCGCACAAGCGGCTACTGGCGGCATAGCTCCTGCATTTGACGTAGCCTTTAAAGGCGGCGCAGTAACGGGCATGCTGGTGGTAGGTTTAGGCTTATTTGGCGTGGCAGGTTTTTACTGGTTTTTAGGGGGTGAAAACGCAACTAATCTAGACCCACTCATCGGCTTGGCTTTTGGTTCATCTCTCATTTCTATCTTCGCACGTTTGGGCGGCGGTATTTTCACTAAAGGCGCGGACGTTGGTGCTGACTTGGTCGGTAAAGTTGAAGCGGGCATTCCAGAAGATGACCCACGCAACCCAGCGGTAATTGCCGATAATGTTGGCGACAACGTGGGCGATTGCGCAGGTATGGCTGCTGATTTATTTGAAACATATGCTGTAACACTCATCGCCACCATGGTATTGGGTCATTTACTCATCACCAATTCTGGCTCAAACGGTATTATTTATCCCTTGATGCTAGGCGCGGTATCTATCGTGGCTTCTATCATTGGCTGCTTCTTTGTTAAAGCTTCACCAGGAATGAAAAACGTGATGCCAGCCTTGTATAAAGGCTTAGCAGTTGCGGGCATATTGTCACTCGTCGCATTCTATTTTGTGACTATGAAAATGTTCCCTGAAGGCTTAATAGCAGGCGATTTAGTCATTTCTGCCAATCAATTATTTGGCGCATGCACAGTCGGCTTGGTTTTAACAGCGGCATTGGTGTGGATTACAGAATATTACACTGGCACGCAATACGCGCCTGTGCAACATGTGGCGCAAGCTTCAACTACCGGCCACGCAACTAACATTATTGCGGGTATTGGCATCTCAATGAAGTCAACCGCTTGGCCTGTTTTATCTGTCTGTTTAGCGATTTGGACAGCGTTTCACCTAGGCGGTTTGTACGGCATCGCGATTGCTGCAACTTCGATGTTGAGCATGGCTGGTATTGTGGTAGCTTTAGATGCTTATGGCCCGATTACCGACAATGCTGGTGGTATTGCCGAAATGGCTGGCTTACCTGCCGAAGTACGTGATGTAACCGATCCGCTTGACGCGGTTGGCAACACCACCAAAGCGGTAACCAAAGGCTATGCCATTGGCTCTGCTGGCTTAGCTGCATTGGTATTGTTTGCCGATTACACACACAAACTTTCTGGTGCAGGCATGGATTTAAAATTTGACTTAAGCGACCCGATGGTGATTATTGGTTTATTTATCGGTGGCTTAATTCCGTTCTTATTCGCTGCGATGGCGATGGAAGCGGTTGGCCGTGCTGCTGGCGCAGTGGTAGAAGAAGTACGTCGCCAGTTCCGCGATATTAAAGGCATTATGGAAGGTACTGCTAAACCGGAATACGGCAAAGCGGTTGATATGCTGACAACAGCAGCCATTAAAGAAATGATGATTCCTTCGCTATTACCAGTCGCTGTGCCAATCGCTGTTGGCTTATTGTTAGGTCCAGTGGCGCTTGGTGGTTTATTGATGGGTACTATTGTGACTGGTTTATTCGTTGCAATTTCCATGTGTACAGGCGGCGGCGCTTGGGATAATGCCAAAAAATACATTGAAGATGGCAACCACGGTGGCAAAGGTTCAGACGCGCACAAAGCGGCTGTGACTGGCGACACGGTTGGTGACCCATACAAGGATACGGCTGGCCCAGCGGTGAACCCATTGATTAAAATTATCAACATTGTGGCGCTATTGATTGTGCCGCTATTGCACATGTAACTTTAGTTGTGGCAACAAATAAAAAAGGCGACATTTGTCGCCTTTTTTATTGCTTTCAGAAAACTAAATGCTAGGTAATAATAAGTCTTCAAGAAAAAAAGCCGATAAAGAAGACCTGCCTGATATGCCTGCTTTCCGATAAAGGGCTCTGGCTTGCTCTCTTACCGTACGCTCACTCGAATCGCGTATGTTTGCAATTTCCTGATGACTAAAACCCTTAAGTAACAACAAGCCAACTTCAGCCTCAGCATTGCTAAGCGCCCAACGGACAAATTGTTTTTGTATTTCAACTCCAAGCCCAGCAATTAAATCGCGACTTTCATCTCTCCAACGCTGCGCCTCTTCGTGCGCTACAGCAAGATTTGTTTGCAATGTTTTAAAAGTGGATTGCATCGACTGATAGTATTTGTGCCAAAAAAATCCCAAGCCAGTAACCGCAATCATTAACACCAGCATCTCTGTAATGAGATGACTCCACTCAATCCCTTCACCGTAATCGCTGATGATATCGAGTGCAATCAGTGCAAAAATCACACCATATAAAACCATGGCGATTTTAATCAGTCGCTGGTTATCCAGCTCATCAAGAAAAACTAAGTCTTTTGACATATCGTTAACTCCAAACCCTATCTTTATCACTACGCGTCAAATGACGCATTGTCACTTTAACAAACCAAGCGGATGATGCACACCATTCACTTTAATTAATAAGTTATCAAAGCAATTTTACCGCAACATAATATTAGGAGATATAAATGAATACTTCGACTAAAACAGTCAATGTTTGGGATCCACTCGTGCGCATTGGTCACTGGACTTTAGTGATTGCTTTTTTTACCGCCTACTTTACCGAGGAAGACTTTCTTACTCAACATACATGGGCTGGTTATGTAGTCGGCACCGTGGTTTTAATCAGAATTATTTGGGGACTTGTCGGTAGCAAGCATGCCAAATTTAAAGACTTTATCTATTCGCCAAGTGCGATATTTGTATACCTAAAAGGACTTATCAGCCGCAAGCCGCAACACTACTTGGGTCATAATCCAGCTGGTGGTGTGATGGTATTTGCCCTTTTGCTAAGTCTTTCTGCAACCACCTATACTGGCATGGCACTTTATGCAGTAGAAAAAAATGCAGGGCCGCTTGCGGGAATTGTTGCAAACAATGATAACGCCCTGCCTAAAGCATCCATCATTTCAACAGCATATGCAGATGAGGATGGCGATGAAGACAAAAATGAACAAGGAAAATTTAAAGTTAATGAAGCAGATGAAGAGTTCTGGGAAGACCTACACGAGTTTTTCGTAAATTTTACTTTGCTATTAATAGCGTTGCATATCGGTGGGGTGCTGCTTTCTAGCTATGTTGACAAAGAAAATCTTATTAAAGCCATGTTAACTGGGCGCAAAGAAGTTCCGCCCAAAGAAATACTATAATAGATAAAGTGTGAAATATTGCTTGCAGTTATAATGTCAGCATATTTTTAAAATGTATGCGCCTAGCTTGAGTATATGAACTAGGCGCGTTTGACTGAGAGCATTTATGTTAAGACATTCAGAATTTCATCGCTCGCATCGTATTGGCTGGCTACGTGCCACCGTGCTAGGCGCAAATGATGGCATTGTATCCACCGCAAGCTTGATTATTGGCGTTGCTGCGGCACATGCCTCACCTGACATCATTCTACTCACTGGCGTCGCTGGTTTGGTTGCTGGCGCCATGTCGATGGCTGCAGGTGAATACGTTTCTGTCAGCTCGCAATCGGATACCGAAACGGCAGACTTAGCCAAAGAGCGTTTGGAATTAGAAACCGACCAAGAAAATGAGCTGAAAGAACTCACTGGAATCTACATAGGGCGCGGCTTAACGCCAGATTTAGCGAACAAGGTTGCACTGCAACTTACCGCTCATGATGCGCTAGGCGCACATGCACGCGACGAGCTTGGGATTAACGAAATTATGAACGCGCGCCCAGTACAAGCGGCACTTGCCTCTGCAGTCTCCTTTGCAGTTGGCGCTGCCTTACCTTTGTTGATTGCGTACATTGCGCCATCTGCAAATATAGTGCTTTATGTGGCTGTTATGTCGTTGATCTTTTTAGCGGCACTAGGTGGACTAGCTGCAAAAGCAGGTGGCGCAAATATGTGGAAAGGTGCGAGCCGCGTGGCTTTTTGGGGCGTGCTCGCAATGGCTGCCACTGCTGGCGTTGGCAGTTTATTTGGGATAGTTGCGGCTTAATCTAATTCACGAAAATTGTTAAAAATACCCGCCCTGTAACCCAATATCCATGTGGCTTACAAAGCATTTATTTGTAACATCTAAATACAAAAAGGCACAAAATTTGTGCCTTTTTTATTGCTGATGAAATGAAGGTTGGAATTAAAATGCAGGTTTTACATCAGCGCTATTATAGCGCGCCACGCCATCCATAATTTCTTTGTGCGCCTCTTCAATACCCACCCAGCCTTCAATTTTTACCCATTTGCCTTTGTCTAAATCTTTGTAATGCTCAAAAAAGTGTGAAATCATTTCTAAGCGCCAAGGCGAAACATCTAAATAAGTTTTTTGGTAGGCATATAAACCACATACTTTTTCAACGGGAACAGCCAATAATTTAGCATCGCCACCGGCTTCATCGGTCATTTGCAACATGCCTAGTGGGCGGCAACGCACCACCACGCCTGGTAGCAATGGCACTGGTGTAATCACCAACACATCCACAGGGTCGCCGTCATCCGCAAGCGTGTGCGGAATATAGCCATAATTACACGGATATTGCATGGAAGTGCCCATGAAGCGATCGACAAAAATTGCGCCACTTTCTTTATCCACTTCATATTTCACAGGGTCTCCCTGCATGGGGATTTCAATAATCACGTTGAAATCATTGGGTAAATCTTTGCCAGAAGGCACTTGGTTTAACGACATGTTGAATAAAGCCTTGAACGAAAAATGCGATTATACGCCGAGATTGTTAATTATTTATTGCGAGAATACTTATGTATTATGTTTGCTTCACTATTTGACAACGCCAAAGCGCTGCCAGCCTTTTTTAAACAACACGGCTACTATTACTATTCCCAAACCTGCAACAGTAATTGCACCTAGATGATTTTTTACAATGGGAATATTACCAAAAAAATAACCTGCGAGTACGCAAATTAAAACCCAAAAAGCCGCGCCAATACTAGCTGAGCGGGCAAATTTAAAAAAGTGCATTTGTGTCATGCCTGCCAAAAATGGCGCCAATGTGCGAACGACAGGCAAAAACAATGAACCCAAAAAACCTTTTTCGCCATGTTTATCGTAAAAATTCCGCGTTTTATCCAGCGCAGCTTGGTTTGGCCATTTGAGATAATCCACGAAAAAAGCCTGCCCCACCGTGTTGCCTAGCCAATAACCAGATATGCTACCAAGAATTGCCGCTAAAATTAATGCCGCTAACAGCAATAAAATATTGAGCTGCGAAGCCGCCCATACTGCACCACAAACAAACAAAAATGGATTGGCTGGCAAAAAGAAAAATGGTAAAACACCAATTTCTAAAAAAATTACCATAAATAAAATCAGATATACCAGATTGGCGTGCATGGCAATAAGCGCTGGTAATTGCGCATCAAAATTTAAAATCATATGCCACGTTTGTATCAAATAGTCCATCATGCTTGCTCACCTTTACATGCCGCTAAGACGTCTGGCGGTGTTAATTTAAGCGCAAAGTATAACAGCAATGGAATAATCACCAGTTCATCTAGCTGGCCTACGACAGGCAGAAAATCGGGTATTAAATCGAACGGCATCAACAAATAGCCAATAGCCAACCATAAGCAAAATTTTGCTAAAGCTGGCGTTTGTGGATGTTGTTGTAGGCGTCGATAAAAATCAAATTCCGCTTTAAGTTGCGCTGCTATTTGTTTTAATTTTTCTTTCACGCGTTTAGGAGTCTCTAAAAGCTAATTAGTTGCTAAACGACTAGCTGCTTACCCGTTAACTTTTCGAACGCTTCTAGATATTTTTCGGATGTGCGTTGCGCTACTTCATCAGGCAGCGCAGGCGCGGGCGGCGCTTTGTTCCATTGAATACTTTCCAGCCAATCACGCACATATTGTTTATCGTAACTCGGCGGATTGCTACCCACTTTATAGCTATCTAACGACCAAAAGCGCGATGAATCAGGTGTTAGTACCTCATCCATCACGTGCAACACACCATTACTATCCAAGCCAAATTCAAACTTGGTGTCAGCAATAATAATGCCTTTGGTGAGCGCGTATTCAGCGGCTTCGGAATAAAGTTGAATCGCCACTTTTGCTACTTGCGAGGCCATCTCCTTGCCAATTAGAGCCTCAACTTGGGCAATGCTAATATTCTCATCATGCTCGCCCACGGCAGCTTTGCTGGATGGCGTAAATATAGGCGCTGGTAATTTTGAGGCTTCTTGCAAACCAGTGGGCAATGAGATGTCGCACACGGTGCCTTTTTGTTTGTACTCTTTCCAACCACTACCAACCAAGTAACCGCGCACGATGGCCTCAATTGGCAGTGCTTTTAATCTCTTTACTACAATGGCACGGCTCATGTTACCCAGGCCAAGCTGGATGCGGTCTGCAGGGCTGCTTACCACAGATTCTGGCGCGATTCCTGTTAAATGATTCGGCACAATATGTTTGAGCTTTTCAAACCAAAAATTGGCCATTTGCGTCAGCATGGCACCTTTATTGGCAATGCCTGTGGGCAATATTACGTCGAACGCAGAGAGCCTATCGGTGCTGACTAATAACATTGTCGCATCGTCAATCGCATAAATATCCCGCACCTTGCCTTGATGGATTAATTTTAAGCTTTTAATACTGGTTTTTAATAATGGCTGGCTCATGATTACTTTTTAAAATAAGACTGCTAATTATAGATTGTGCATGCAATTGATGCCAATTTATAAATTAGAAAGTCGGTCTGTTTTCGCCAATTTTAATGATTTTGAGGGTATTGGTGCCGCCTGGGCTGCCAATGGGTTCGCCAAAAGTAAGCAATACCGTATCACCCGTTTGCACCGCCCCGTTGTTAAGTAGCACTTGCTCCATTTCTAGCAGTATTTCATCTCGATTCTTGTTACTTTGCTCAATCGGAAAAGGAAATACATTACGGTGCAGTGTTAATTTTCGGCGCGCTACTTTATCGGGCGACAGCGCATAGATGGGCACGCTACTATCGGCGCGTGATAGCCATTGTGCCGC
>JANNFN010000159.1:0-8509 GCA_031379885.1 Methylotenera sp. | reverse complement strand
TCTTGTTATGGTTACCCATTCTTGGCTAAACGGCACAATTTGCCCAACGCGAATAAACGCGCGTTCGCCATCTAACACACTTATAAATTGGTTACTATTTTGCTGTGTGTTGCTGCTATTATTTTCAACCTCTATGCGGCTGCTATTTGGCTTTGCCCTGCGGTCGTTGGCAACGGTAACTTTACCCACTTTTGTTGCGCCAGTCGCCTCTACGCTCTCTCGCTGGCTTTGTACATTATTGCTGGTTTTTACCGTAATTTTTCGATTAACCCTAGCTGCGTCTAATTTCGCTACAGTGGCTTCGATTTCGCGCATCCGCTCAGGTGATGCGCGAACAATTAGCTGGTTATCAATACCGTTAGCCGTGCCATCAGGGCCTATCATGGGCTCTATAATCGGCAATAAGTCACTCGCAAAACGGTGCTGCAAGGTGATGATTTTGAATTCAGTTTCTGCAAATGCAGTAAAACTAATCAATAACAAAATGAAAAGTAATTTTTTCATCACATTTTATAAACCCAGTTTAGTCACAGAAACCGTTTCTGTGGTTTCGTCCAATAGCTCGCCAAAGCGCATCAATAAATTTGCCGATTCATTTTCGTCCTCAAACGCGTACTTAAAGCGCGCTTGATCAATATGAAAACGCCGACAATAATGGCGCTTGTCGGCAATTACAAAGCAGTCTTTAGCGATTTTTGCGACATCATTCGTTTCATACACCGTCATTTTGTGCCCAAAAAGCTTAAGCAATTCAAATAACCTTGGGCAACTGTTAATAAAATGTTGCACGTCTTGCAAAATAATTGTCAGTTGACTGAGCGGATTGCTACTTAAAAACGCATAAAAAGTTTCAAAGCGATTTTGGCTTGCGTAATCGCCCCGCTCAAAACTCTGGTCAAAAATCAGTAGCTCGCTAGTGGCACTTTCAATGACTAAATCAAGCGCAGTTGCGTAGTTGCGCTCGCCCAAAATAATCGTGTCAGGTTTTAATTCGTCCGCCATTGCGCCCCTTACCTATGTTTAAAACATATAAATCCAGCTAAAAAGCTCTCATAAAGCACATCGCCAACAGCCGCATGGATATTGGCTTGCAGGGCAGGAGTGTTTAGATGTCTTGTGTCTGCTAAATTTCGAATATGGTTAATTATTTCCATCGGCACTGCAAGCTTATCACCGTTTAAATACAAATGATTATTTGTAAAAAGCATCTGCGATTTCAAACTTAAATATAGCCCTTTTTTAGCGATTTGTTTGGTAAATTCCGCTTTCGTTATTTTTTTAGCTGGCTCAAACACCACATCCAGCTTAGGTTCTGTGAGATATTGTCCTAAAAAATCTGCGACATTATGTTTAACCCAAGTGATGTTTTGCAGCATTGCGCTTACTTTATCTATCATTTCATCGCTAATTTCCGCAGCATGATTTTGCAAGTTTAAATCTGGGTCGGTGTATAAACCTGGCTTACTAATATTATCTTGCAAATAGTTTAAAAACTCATGCAGTAATTCCTGTGTTTTAGGCGCACGAAAACCAATCGAATACGTCATGCAATCGTCTGTTTCAGCAACGCCCCAATGTGCAATTTGCGGCGGCAAGTAGAGCATATCGCCTGCTTCTAAAACCCATTCTTGCTCGGCTTTAAAGTTTTGCAAAATTTTTAGCGGCGCGTTTTCAATCAGACTCAAATCTTTTTGCGAGGATATTTTCCAGTTTCTACGTCCGCTACCTTGCAACAAAAAGACATCGTACGAATCTATATGCGCTCCCACGCCGCCGCCAGTTGGCGCATAGCTCACCATTAAATCATCCAGCCGCGCATGCGGGATAAAGTTAAATTGCGCCAATAAATCTGTTGCTTCTGGCAAGTGCTGGTTGACACTTTGCACAAGCAAAGTCCAATCTCGTTTCGGTAACTTGGTGAAATCTGCCTCGTCAAATGGACCATTTAGCACAGTCCATTTACCTTTCTTTTGCAGAATAATTCTTGCTTGCACATCATCTTCGCAAGCCAAGCCAGCAAGCTCGTTTGGGCTAAGTAAGCCAGTAAAATTAGGAATCGCTTGGCGAATCAGCAAAGGTTTTTTCTGCCAATATTCGGCTAAAAATTGGGTGGGCGTTAAATTGTTTAGTAATTGCATGCGCTCATTCTAAACGCGTTTTGAAATTTATAAAAAAATTGCATTACTATACAGTCGGGTATATAGTTTATTTTAAAGCACAATAAAAGTAATTTTAACGATTTGAGGAGATTTTTAAAATGAATAAGCCTGTAGACCTTGACGTACAAACCTTTCACGGTGGTTGCCCGCACGATTGCCCAGACACCTGCTCTATGGTGTACACGGTAAAAGATAAAAAACTCATTTCTGTCACAGGCAATAAAGAACACCCCATGACGCGCGGCGGTTTGTGCGTCAAACTCCACGATTACGAAAAGCGGCATTACCACCCTGATCGCTTACTTTACCCGATGAAGCGCACAGGCCCAAAAGGAAGCAAGCAATTCAAACGTATTACTTGGGATGAAGCGTTTGATACCATAGAAACCAAATGGAAATCGATTATTGCAGAGCATGGCCCGCAAGCCATTATGCCCGTAAGTTATTTGGGCAACCAAGGTTTGGTGCATGGCTTAAATGGTGGTGATGCGTTTTTTAATCGCATGGGCGCAACGGTGTGTGAGCGCACTTACTGTGGCGAAGGCTCATGTACCGCATGGTTATTGACCGTTGGCCCAACGGCTGGGGTCGACCCTGAAAGTTTTGCGCATTCAAAATATATTGTGATTTGGGCATGTAACTCAGTCAGTACCAATTTGCACCATTGGCATATTGTGAAAGAGGCACAGAAAAAAGGCGCCAAAGTAGTGGTGATTGATGCCTATGCATCGCGCACTGCAAAAGAGGCCGATTGGCATATTGCGCCAAAACCGGGTACCGATGGCGCGCTGGCCATGGCAATGATGCACGTGATTATAGAAGAAGGCTTGCAAGACCAAGACTATATTGATAACTACACGATTGGCTACAAAGAGCTGGCCGCCCGCGCCAAAACCCGCACGCCAGAGTGGGCAGAGAAAATTACGGGCATTCCAGCAGACGACATTCGCAAATTTGCACGTGAATACGCGACTACTTCCCCCGCGGCGATTCGTGTGGGTGTTGCCTTAGAGCGCAGTTATGGCGGCAGCCAAGCCATTCGCGCGGTGACTTGTTTGCCTGCGCTCATTGGCGCTTGGCGTCATGTCGGCGGCGGTATTTTGCAGTTCCCCGTGTGGGAGCACCCCTATAAATTTGATGTGATTTGTCGCCCAGATTTAATCCCAGAAGGCACGCAGGTGGTGAATATTCTGCAACTTGGTCGCGCGCTCACGGGCGAGCTCGATTTAAAAACGCCGATTAAATCGCTGATGGTGTGGAACACCAACCCCGTCACACAATCGCCCGAAACCGACAAAGTGGTTAAAGGCTTAGAGCGTGAAGATTTATTCACCGTTGCGGCCGATCACTTTTTATCCGATACAGCATCCTACGCCGATATCGTGCTGCCAGCCGCCATGGGCGCGGAGTACGAAGACATGGTGCTATCTTGGGGACATATGTACCTCACTTATAATGCAAAAGCGATTGAGCCACCAGGCGAAGCGTTGCCCAATAACGATATTTTCCGTCGCTTGGCAAAACTCATGGGTTTTCAAGAAGATAACTTTAAATGGAACGATTCTGAGTGCTTAGAAAACTACGTGGCTTGGGATTCACCTGCCTGCAAAGGCATCGACTTGGCTTATATGCGCAAACACGGCTTTGCGCGACTGGCGATGGACAACAAAGATAATCGCGCGCCGCATAAAAATGGCAACTTCCCCACGCCTACTGGCAAATGCATGTTTATGGTAGAAGGCGCGAAAAACTTTGTGGCAGGGCCTTTCCGCCAGATGTACGATGGTTTTCAGCCGGGTGAAGATTTAGACCCACTGCCAGACCATGTAGCCTCGCGCGAAAGCCCAGAAAGCAACCCAGCGCTGGCGGCTAAATATCCGCTTAATATTCTTACACCTAAAAGTCATGGCTTTTTAAACTCGTGTTATGCCAATGTGGCCGAGAAAATTAAAAACCAAGGCGAACAATTTGTATTGATGAACGCTGTAGATGCCACCGCGCGTAAGGTTAAAGAAGGCGATAAAGTGAAAGTATTTAACGACCGCGGCGCGTTTGAAGCGGTTGCTAGGCTCACCAAAGATGTCAACCCTGGCGTGGTCGTCACCACGTTGGGCTATTGGCGCCAGCTCAATAAAGGCACAGTCAATAGCGTTAGCCCTGCAGAGTTTGGTGATATGGGTAACTCGAATGTGGTGTGTGATAGTTTGGTGGAAGTGGCATTGGGGTAGAGTTGAGCTCAGTGACGTGCTTTTGCGGCGCCCCGCCCGAACGCCGGGTTAGGGTGCCTTTTTCGCGAACCCATCAGATACCCTAGACCAGTACGCAAAGACGATGATACTCCCCGTGAACACTCCAAGAAGCGTATCGAGTAGATATTCGGTAGGGCTTTTCAGGACGGGAAAGTCCATAAATGGCTCGCTGGCAATCATGACCGCGATACACGCAGCAAAGAGGGCGCGCGCCCAACGTGCATAGTTAATCATTGCCAGCGCTGAGATGACCGAAATGGCAAGCGCAAAGGTTCCAATCCAGCCTAAGGCGCGTTCAAGATCAGATTGGGGTTGCTGACTCCACCAAGTAAGGTAGGCAAGTGCCGGTTCCGGCAATGGCCCGAAACCAGTCACCAGGACCTTGACGGCAATCCCGATCGCCAAGAGTGCGTAGGCCACCAAGCAAACTTTGAATAAGGCAACAGATGTACGCTCCATATGCACCCTAACAGTTAATATAGAGACCTATAGGTCTCTATATTAATATTTTGATTGATGATATTTTTCATAAAAACTATTTAAATTCATTTGGTCAAATTGCAACTCCTGCATATTAACTAATAGCAAGTATAGACGCAACCATTGCCGCTCTCGCGCGACTAGCGAGTTACTTTCCTTTGCTTGTCCAAAGGAAAGTAACCAAAGCAAATGACACCCCGCTGCCGCTTTATCCTTCGGTCTTAGCGCCGCATCTGCGTGGTGACTGCGGAACTCGGATTTTCAATCCTCAAACAGTCCTCGCCACCTAGCATCTGCCGCTCAAGCCGAAGGCGCGGCAAGGGGATTTAGAGTCAAAACCACATGAATGCCACTCTAAATAAGTGCCCTGAAAGCCGCATGGGTATTGGCTTTCAGGGCATATGTTTTTACAATGGAATTACGTGTTTTTCAATTTAAAACGGTAAAAATACTGCTGTGGCGAGGCTATGCATCACGCGCGAAATCATGCGTTGAGATTTTTCTGCGAGTGCGATGGCGTATAAATCGGTGCGGCCTATCATTTTGCCAAATTCACGTTCAAAGCTTAAATTGCGGTCTTTATCGTTAATCTCGTTGGTAAGCAGGTATAAGTTTCCATTAGCATCGCGCGCGTTCGAGAGCTTCCAGGCGGCGATTTCGATATTGCGCGCTACGTTGTAAACGCTTTGCGGTTCGATTTTATCGGTTAAATAAAAGTCAGTTTTATTGCCGTTCGCTTTAAGTAGCATGGTGTGTAGGCCAACAATGAAAGGTAGCACTCGATCGCCCTGATAATCAGGATTAAACGCCAAAAAAATAGCGTCTGTACCTTGTTTGTTATCTATATCTTTAAACTGAAAGTGATGTTGCGATTCGCCGTCAAACACCCAATCCACCATTTTTTCTATTGAGCTAGTAGTGCTTTTGGGGAGCTCATGCGGGTTGCGTTTATAAAGTTTAGTCATTAAATTGCGTAAGCTTTTTGTATTTTCCTCAACCTCTACATCGGCCATGCGGTCCATATCGGTTTTCCCCAATTGGTTGGCAGTGCTTCTATCGCCACGCTCGGGGATGGGCTTTCCTTCAATCGGCGCGTTTGCAGCGCAGGCGGTAAAGAGGCTACAAGCCAAGACATATAATCCAAGCCTAGATGAGGCTCTCATGCTTGCTTGGTAATCTTTTTATGCACGCCGCGCGATTTAGGAAACACTACGCTAAACGTGCTACCAACGCCAATTTCGCTGGTGATTTCTAGCTTAGCTTGGTGGCGAATTAAAATATGTTTGACGATGGAAAGCCCTAGGCCCGTACCGCCTGTTTCGCGGCTACGACCACGATCTACGCGGTAAAAGCGTTCAGTGAGCCTATCGATGTGATGTTGCTCAATGCCGATGCCGGTGTCGCGCACTGAGAATACAGGATGATTATCGATGATATGCCAAGTAATAAATATATCGCGGTCTTTTGGTGTGTAGCGAATAGCATTGCTGACAAGATTGCTAAATGCGCTGCGTAATTCATCTTGCGAGCCGCTTAGGTTGAGCGTTGGGTCGGCATCTAGGTGGATTTTATGTGGAGTTTTATATAAACTTTGGCTCAAACCTAACGCATCGCTTTGTAAGGTTTTTAACAAATGGCCCATGTCGATTTTGCTGTCTTCAGGTGCTTCCGTGCTGCTTTCTATTGTCGAAAGTGTGAGCAAATCCTCAATAATATGCCGCATACGGCCAGTTTGCTCTTGCATCATGCCAAAATAACTTTTTATCGCATCTGGTACTGCGCCTTCCATATCACTTAGAGTTTCTAAAAATCCTCCTACAACTGTGAGCGGTGTGCGTAGTTCGTGCGACACATTGGCAATAAAGTCGCGGCGCATGGCATCTACTTTTTCAAGTTGCGTCATGTCGCGACAAATCAATAGTTTTTGTTTAGACGCAAATGGAATCAGTTGAATTTCGAAAATCATTTCTGGGTTGCGCCAAGACTTGAGTTTGAACGGCTCACTATAGTCTTCGTTGTACAAATAGGCGATAAAATTACTATCTCTTACTAAGTTCACAATCGGCAGATTTTTATCTGTGTTTAAATCTAACCCTAGTTGGTTTTCTGCATGTGGAGTGCACCATTCAATTTCGTTGCTAGTGCTTAATATGACTAGGCCATCTGGAATCGCATTGGCGGTCAGGTTAAAGCGTTCCAGCGCCGAGCTTAACTGTGCTTGATTAGCTTGGTTGCTGCGCTCATATTGTAATAGCGCGGTAAATACTTCTTCCCAAACGCCAGAGCCCTCTGGAATTTCTTTTAACGCGGGTTTTTTAAACCACAGGTGTAATTTGTGTAGCCATAAAATATGGCTGATGAGGTAAAGCAAAAGGCCGATAGAAAATACCAATAATGCTACTGTAGCAGTGCTTACCAGCCATAAGAATAGGCAGATAGCGCTTAGGGCGCTGAGAAATAAAGCAGCTTTCCAACGGATATCAGGCACACATTAAGCTTTAAAATTAAATTAGGCCTAATTATAGCTTTTAGTTTGCTTGAGCCAAATTAATTGTGCCTGTTAATTATTCTAGTTAATTATTTTGAGCTGACAAACGGTAGCCCGATCCACGCACGGTTTGAATTAAATCTTGGTGATTCGATACTGCAAGTGCGTTACGTAGGCGTCTAATATGCACGTCGACTGTTCTGTCCTCAACAAACACGCGGTCGCCCCATACTTTGTCGAGCAACTGGCTGCGACTATGCACGCGCTCCGCATTACTCATAAAATAATGTAACAGCCTAAACTCTGTTGGCCCTAAATCAATATTAGCGTTGTTTCCTGTCACACGATGCGTGGTAGGGTCTAGAAGCAATCCTTGTATTTCAATCGGATCATCTGTCATTTGTGGCGCACGGCGGCGGAGTACTGCTTTAATACGCGCATTTAACTCGCGCGGACTAAATGGCTTGGTCACGTAATCGTCAGCACCCACTTCTAAGCCCCGTACTTTGTCGTATTCGTCGCCGCGCGCGGTGAGCATAATAATGGGGATTGCTTTAGTCAGATTATCTGATTTAAGGCGGCGCGCGTATTCAATACCGCTCATGCCTGGTAGCATCCAATCCAGCAAGATTAAATCTGGCAGCGTATTGCGCAGCAGTTCCTGTGCATGTTCTACGCTAAGCGCACGCATGGCGTTGTGACCTGCCTGCGTGATATTTAAGGCAAGTAGTTCTTGTATTGCAGGTTCGTCTTCAATCACTAAAATATTAGCTGGCATTGTTTTTCCTGATCACTTTATTTTGGTTTTGTAACGGTGCAATTTTGTGACTTTAATATGACACATTGATGACAAAATTAAAATGTTTTTTTGAGATAGAATGATGACACGCAATTGCCATTTTTGGTGTTTTGTAACACTATGTGGAATTGTTGCTTTATAACTAACGATAATGATATTTTGGGGGCTGCATGGCAAGTTTTTTATCAAAAGAATATATTACCGCAAACGCAAATTTTAACCGTTGGTTAGTGCCGCCAGCCGCCTTGGCTGTGCATTTATCTATTGGCATGGCATATGGTTTCAGCGTGTTTTGGAAGCCATTAGGCAATGCACTGATGGGAGCAGATGGTAA
>JANNFN010000156.1:0-2704 GCA_031379885.1 Methylotenera sp. | reverse complement strand
GAATTTTCTTTTCGCCTTATCTGTTGTGTTGTTTTTGTACGCATTACTGTTTGTGGTGGTGCATTTACCAATTTTCCCTATTCGCGAAGTAAAAGTGGATGGTCAATTGGCACACGTGAATCGCGAGCAAATAAAACTGATTGTGGCTAAACATTTGAAAGGTAATTTTTTCACTTTGGATTTAATCAAAACCCGCGATGCGTTCGAAAAGCTGCCATGGGCACGTAACGTGAGCGTGCGCCGTCGTTGGCCAGATAAGTTGGATGTTGTCATAGAAGAGCATCAGTCCTTGGCGCGCTGGGGTAATATCGCGCTGGTAAATACACATGGTGAGTTGTTTCAAGCGGCGACAGATGCCGATTTACCAGTGTTTTATGGTCCAGGCGATGGCGTGGTGGAAGTCACTAAAAGTTACGGTAACTATAGCCAAATTTTAAATAAAGCAGACATCAAAATTGCACAAGTCATACTCTCACCACGTCGCGCGTGGGAGATTAAAACGAATAAGGGATTAAAAATTGCCTTAGGCCGTGTAGATATGGATGTGCGCCTAGACAAATTTGCGCGCGCCTATAAATCCACACTCAGCCAATTAAATGTGAAAGTGGTTTATGCCGATTTACGTTATCCCAATGGGTTTGCGGTACGAAAGCCCGTTGGATTAAAGCCAGCAATACCAATAGCCCCAGCTAAGCCCACTAAAGTAACAACGGCTTGATTGAAAAACGATTTGATTGCATGAAGATTTAAGTGAAAGTGAAAGAATGAAAAAGGGAGTTAAATATGAGTAAAGTCCGTGAAGATAAAAACCTCATTGTTGGGTTAGATATCGGCACCTCTAAAATTGTGACCATAGTGGCGGAACTACTGCCAGAGGGCACTTTGAAGGTGATTGGTCTAGGTCAGCATCCATCACGCGGCTTAAAAAAAGGCGTGGTGATAAATATCGATTCCACCATGCAAGCCATTCAGCGTTCGATAGAAGAAGCTGAATTGATGGCAGATTGCAAAATCAAAACCGTGTTTACTGGCATCGCTGGTAATCACATCAAAAGCCTGAATTCGCATGGCATGGTAAAAATCAAGGATGCTGAAGTTTCACAAATGGATGTAGACCGTGTAGTAGAAACTGCACGTGCCGTCTCTTTGCCAGCGGATCAGCAGATTTTACATATTCTTACACAAGAATTTATTATCGATGGTCAAGACGATGTTCGCGAGCCATTGGGCATGAGCGGTATGAAGTTAGAAGTGAAAGTGCATATTGTGACTGGAGCGGTTGCTGCGGCCCAAAATATTGTGAAATGTATCAAGCGTTGTGGGCTAGAAGTAAGCGATTTGATTTTGCAGCCTCTCGCTTCAAGTATTGCTGTGCTCACTGAGGATGAAAAAGAATTGGGCGTGTGCTTGGTTGATATTGGTGGCGGTACCACTGATATTGCAGTCTTCAAAAACGGCTCTATCCGACATACTGCAGTAATAGCAATCGCGGGCGATCAAATAACCAATGATGTGGCAGTCGCCTTCCGCACACCAACGCAATCGGCCGAAGATATCAAAATTAAATATGGTTGTGCACTTAGACAGTTAGCCGACGCGCGCGAGGTAGTGGAGGTGCCAGGCGTAGACGGTCGTGAGGCGCGCCAACTATCGATACAAACGTTGGCAGAAGTGATTGAGCCGCGTGTGGTAGAGCTGTATGAATTAGTGCTGCAAGAGTTGCGTCGCAGCGGCATGGAAGAAATGATTGCATCAGGCATTGTGATTACGGGCGGTTCAGCGATGATGCGCGGCATGATTGAGTTGGGCGAAGAGATTTTCCACATGCCAGTGCGCATGGGCATGCCACGTTATGTCGGTGGACTTTCTGAAGTGGTAAGCAATCCGCGTTACGCCACAGGAGTTGGATTGATTTTGATGGGCAAGCAACAGCTAGAGCGTCATTTAAGCGGGCAAATGGAATCGAGTTCGATTGGGCGAATTTTTGACAAAATGAAGAGTTGGTTTCAGGGGAATTTTTAAGCAGTTTATAGCAGCAAATGGTAGTAGAAACAAGCAATAGAACTAGGGCAGAGCTTACGCAAATAAGCTCAAATATTAAAGGCAAAAGGAGAAACAAGATGTTCGAAATTATGGAAAAAGATTCACAAGAGGCGGTTATTAAAGTTATCGGTGTGGGCGGCTGCGGTGGTAACGCAATTGAACACATGATTACTAAAAATCTAAGCGGCGTAGAATTTATTTGCGCCAATACCGACATGCAAGCGCTTAAAAAGAGTAATGCAAAAACGATATTACAGATTGGTTCAGAAATCACCAAAGGGTTAGGTGCTGGCGCAAAACCGGAAGTAGGTCGTGATGCAGCACTAGAAGATCGTGACCGTATTGCTGAAATGATTGATGGTGCTGATATGCTGTTTATCACTGCAGGTATGGGCGGTGGTACTGGTACAGGCGCTGCGCCTATTATTGCTGAAGTGGCCAAAGAAATGGGTATTTTGACGGTAGCCGTGGTAACGAAGCCGTTTGCATTTGAAGGCAAACGTACCAAAGTAGCGACTGATGGCTTGGAAGAGCTGTCACAACACGTGGATTCATTAATTGTTATCCCAAACGAAAAACTTATGGAAGTGCTTGGCGAAGATGTTCCATTTTTAGAGGCTTTCCGTGCTGCGAACGACGTGCTACATAATGCTGTCTCAGG
>JANNFN010000145.1:0-2762 GCA_031379885.1 Methylotenera sp. | reverse complement strand
CAATTTTGTATTGGTCTGACCGTGTGGGACGTGATAATAAAATTTTTAAAATGCCAAAATTTCGTACTATGTGTGTAGATACGCCAGCCGTAGCGACGCATCTTTTACCTGACCCTAAACAATTTTTAACGCCAGTAGGTTCTTTTTTGCGTAAATCCAGTTTAGATGAATTGCCGCAACTTTGGAGCATTGTCAGGGGCGATATGAGCTTTGTCGGCCCACGGCCAGCATTATTTAATCAGGATGATTTGATTGCTTTGCGTACGCAATATGGCGTGGAAAAGTTGGTGCCAGGTTTGACTGGTTGGGCGCAGATTAACGGTAGAGATGAGTTGCCGATTCCCGCTAAAGTGAAGCTGGACGTAGATTATATGAATAATCAATCTATATTTTTTGATTTTAAAATAATTTTTTTAACAGTTCTTAAAGTATTATGCAGAGATGGTATTCAGCATTAATATTTGCCATTGATAAACGGGTGGTTAAAAACTACAATAACGTTTAAATCCAACCCTTAAAATTCAACTAAAGCCAATTAATAAAACATGAAGAATAACTGGCAGTTTTTAACCAATTTACGTTCTTTTGGTGCTTTTGCACACGATGTAATTGCGGCGACTGCTGCTTGGGGCTTAAGTTTTCTGCTTCGATTCAACTTTGAAATTCCTGTAAATTTTTATGTGCATTTGTATGAAACAGTATTTTGGGTGGTTTTAGTTCAAAGTGTTGTTTTTGTTGTTTTTGGCTTGTATCAAGGCGTATGGCGGTTTGCCAGCATTCCAGATCTTAAAAGAATCATTAAAGCGATTATGGCCGCTGGAATCGCTGTGGCAGCATTATTGTTGATGATTCACCCCGCAGTTGTAGTCCCTAGAACTGTATTAATACTCGACCCTATTTTATTGTTTCTGCTAATGGGTGGCAGTCGTTTGGCTTATCGAGCCTGGAAAGAACATAGGCTTTATGGCACCTCACATTTACGAGGTAAACCAGTGATATTAATCGGTGCTGGCGAATTGGCGGTTGCCTTACTTAAAGATTTGAGCAGAAGTGAGCAATGGCGTGTGGTAGGCATGTTAGATGAAGACAAGATTATGCATGGCAGGTTGTTAATGGGTGTGCGCGTATTGGGTGCGATTGACCAATTGTCAGAAGTAGCATCTAAATTTGGTGTGAGTCATATTATTTTGGCCTTACCACAGGAGGCACATCAATTGCGTCGCAAAGTTGTTGCACTAGCCAATGCCAACGAACTAACAGCGCTCACTGTGCCAGCTGTAGATGATTTAATGAGTGGTAGAGTAAGTATTTCACAAATTCGTAAAGTAGAAGTCGAGGATTTGCTTGGTCGCGAGACGGTCAGTCTTGATAATCAGGGCTTACAGCAATTGATTGAAAATAATACAGCGCTAGTAAGCGGAGCGGGCGGCTCGATTGGTTCTGAGCTTTGTAGGCAAATACTTAAATATAGACCTAATCAATTGATTTGTTTTGATATTTCTGAGTATGCACTTTATCAATTAGAGCAAGAGTTAATTCGTGATTTTCAATCTATCCAGATTATTTTTGTAGCAGGGGATGTTAAAAATGAATTACGTGTTAAACAATTATTGTCTGATTATCAACCAAAAATAGTGTTTCACGCAGCTGCATATAAGCATGTACCGTTGATGGAGACGCATAACGTTGCTGAGGCATTATCTAATAATGTTGTAGGTACATATGTGCTGGCAAATGCCTGCATGCAAGCCAAAGTTGAGAAGTTTGTGTTGATTTCGACCGATAAAGCCGTTAATCCTACCAATGTGATGGGTGCAAGTAAACGTTTGGCAGAAATGGTGTGCCAAAGCTTAGAAAGTGCTAAATCCAAAACGCATTTTGTTATGGTGCGGTTTGGTAACGTACTGGGGAGTAGCGGCAGTGTGATCCCGAAATTTCGCGAGCAAATCGCCAAGGGTGGCCCTGTTACTGTGACACATCCTGAAATAACGCGTTATTTTATGTCGATCCCAGAGGCAGCCCAGCTGGTTATGCAGGCTGGTTTAATGGGTAAGGGCGGAGAGATTTTCGTGTTAGATATGGGCGAGCCTGTTAAAATAGCAGAATTAGCTAAAGATATGATTCGCTTATCTGGGTTTCAGCAAGATGAAATTAAAATTAGTTATACTGGCTTGAGGCCTGGCGAGAAATTATACGAAGAACTACTGGCTGATGATGAGCTCACACAACCAACATTGCATCCTAAATTGCGCATTGCGATTGCTAGAAAAGCGGATGCACATTGGGTTAATAAACTATTAAAATGGGTGGAATCATGTCAAGTTGCTGATGAGAACACCATCAAAAGGGAATTGGTATTATGGGTAGAGGAGTATGTAGCAAGTGCTCCCAATATACCAGTTACAAATGTTACTTCACTATCCAGTACGTTACACTAAAAAACACAATAATTAAAAACAAGGCATATGAACAAAATTACAAAAGCAGTTTTCCCAGTTGCGGGCTTGGGTACACGATTTTTACCTGCCACTAAAGCCAGCCCCAAGGAGATGCTGCCAATTGTCGACAAGCCTTTGATTCAATACGCAGCTGAAGAAGCAATAGCAGCGGGGGCTACAGAACTTATATTTATTACTGGACGCAATAAGCGATCGATAGAAGATCATTTTGATAATGCCAGCGAATTAGAAGCATCGCTTGAGGCGAGCGGTAAAAAAGAATTACTCGAAGCGCTTAAGGCTATTTTACCATCGCATGTATCG
>JANNFN010000143.1:0-11915 GCA_031379885.1 Methylotenera sp. | reverse complement strand
TCATGCCTTGGCCGATGTTCATCACCAGTGAAGGATCAACACCAAAATACATTGCAACTAAAGCTAATGCAATCGTGCCAATACCGATGCCGCGTCCACCTCCTGGAAAACCGCCGCCACTGCCGCGTCTATCTTCTACATTACTACTTTCTTGCTGGTCATCTAAGCGCATATATTTAGCCTTTTTCTATTCGAAACAATTATCTAACTTTTATAAATTAAAAGATAAAACAAAAGCATATTTTTAGCTAGTCTTAGTTAATATATCCTGAAATATTTTTTTGTTTATATCAAATTGTTATTTGAACTGATGTTGTTAGAATATTTATTTTTAATTCATTGACTTAGCAATTACATCGAAACTAAAATGTCAACACTACTTAACAGGTTGACGAGAAATGTCTTTATGTTGAAATCTATTAGCGCTACTAAACTTCTATTACTAACTCTTCCTGCAATCACTTTTGTATTATCTAGCACCACTACCCATGCGGAAATTTATAAGTGGCGAGACAATAGAGGCGTTATTCAATATTCTGACAAACCGCCTGTAAGCGATTTCACTAAAGCTTCGCGAAGCGAAATCGTGAATTCTTTACAGAAAAAAGACGTATGCGCACCAGGAGCAACTGTTCAGAAAGTAAATTCTTCGCGCGCATTCAGCGCAAACTTTGGTTTAGAGGCGGCAGCACCTTCAATAGGCAGCATGGCAACAGTGAGCTCATCAAACAACCTCAATCAGGTTACTACCATTAAGCCAGTAGTATCTTCGGGATCTCCCTCAACATCCCTACCATCGACTTCACAGCCCTCAACCACAGGCTCGACCCCTAAACCAACAGCTGTTGCAACGGCACCCAACACGACTTCAGCCAACTCAGCAGCAAGCACACCACCTGCTTCAACAGCAACAACTCCTGCGCCAACAACTACAGCAACTGCACCTAGCACAACTTCATCTACTTCTTCAAACATAGTAAAAGTAGCACAAATGCCTGCTGTAGATATCAACAAAAATATTGCGCAAGCATTGGGTGATGATACGTTGCGGATTGCTGCACGTAAATTAGCAAATGGTGCGGTTGATCCTCGTGATATCGCACCTATAGGTGGCGGTTCTGGTGCGTTTAGGATCGACTGTACACCTAGCCATATGAGTAATGATGACCCGATTGTTTACCCAAATCAACCTGGCGCAGCTCATCACCACACTTTTTTTGGCAATACCTCCATTAACTTCAAAACCAATCCTGCAACTATAGCAAACATTGGAAACAGCACCTGCCGTGGCGGTATTGCTAACCGAAGCGCATATTGGATTCCCTCCATGATTAATACTTTAGACAATACTCCTATGAAACCATACTCCGCACTTTGGTACTACAAACCGGGCTACAGAGTAGCTAAAGAAAAAATTACAGCGCCGCCTAAAGGTTTACGCATGATTGCTGGAAACATGAAAAGTACTGGCCCGCAGGTAACACGCTTCCCTGAATTTACTTGTCAAATGCCCAAAGGCTTCGTATCACCCCCTGCAACTAAGTACATTCCCGCTTGCCCACAAGGTGCGGTAATTATGTCTAGTGTAGTATTTCCACAATGCTGGGATGGCAAAAATCTAGATAGCCCTGACCACAAATCTCATATGGAGTACGCTGACCCCACAGGCTGTCCTAGCACGCACCCGATTGCTATACCTGTAATAACACTAAACACAAAGTACGATGTAACAGCAAGTAGCGGAACTAAATACTGGCGCTTATCTAGTGATAACTACGCGGCCAGCGGGTACAACGCTGGATATTCCAGCCATGCTGATTGGATTAACGGCTGGGATGAAAAAGTAATGGCTGGTATTGTAAAAAACTGTTTAAATCGAGGTGTAGATTGCGGCAATCACATGCTTGGCGATGGCCGCATGATTTATATGGGCAGCAAAATTCCTAGCTAATTTATTCAAGTTAACTACTGCAAACTTCTGCTAATCGCAGCACCGCAAATACTCATCAAACCTTGTGGCATTAAGCCTAGCGCTAAAAGTGCCACAGCGTTAATACTTAGAATTAGCTGCATATCAACAGGTGCATTTACTGAAGCACTATCCTGTGGCGCATCAAAATACATCAGCTTAACAACACGCAGATAATAGAACGCGCCGATTGCCGCCATTAGCACTGCAAAAACAACCGCCCAGATATAACCCGCTTGTAGTGCAGCTTGCAGCACGGTAAATTTTGCATAGAAGCCTATAGTAGGCGGCACACCCGCCATACTGAACATAGTGATAAGCATGAGCATAGCTGCCCAAGGACTTCTTTGGTTAAGACCTTTTAAGTCGTCTAAATTTTCTGCTTCAAATCCTTTACGTGATAACAATAAAATCATGCCGAAACCGGCCAATGTCATTAGCACATAAGCGCTGATGTAAAACATGCTGGAAGCGTAGCCATTCAAACTTCCGCTCATCAGCCCAAACAATAAAAAACCAATGTGAGAAATAGTGGAGTACGCCAACATTCGCTTTAAGTTAGTTTGCGCGATAGCTGTGATGTTGCCGATTGCGATTGAAAGCACCGCCATAATCAACAGCATATCTTGCCAATCTACTGTAAGCGGCTGCAGGCCTTGTGCCAGCAAACGTATAGCAATAGCAAATGCAGCAAATTTTGGTACTGAGCCAATGAGCATGGTGATAGAGGTTGGTGCGCCTTGATACACATCAGGTACCCACATTTGAAACGGCACTGCGCCAAACTTGAACGCCAAGCCTGCTACAATAAACACCAAACCCAAAATTAATACGGGGTTTTTCGGATTAGCTTCTAGTAGCGCACTCGTGATTTCTGTAAGGTTTAAGCTCCCTGTCATGCCATATATCATGCTCATACCGTAAAGTAGCATGCCAGATGCTAGCGCGCCGAGCACAAAGTATTTCATCGCAGCCTCGGATGATTTTGCGTTATCTCGATCGAGCGCAACGAGTGAATACAAACACAGTGAAAGTAGCTCTAAACCCATGTAAATGGTGAGCATGCTTTGGCCAGACACCATAATCATCATGCCCAACACTGCAAACAGCACCAGCGCGTAATACTCCCCACGGAACATATTGCGTAACTGCATATATTGCCGCGTATAGACAAATATCACAGCAGTACTAAGCAAAATCATCAGCTTCAGCACATGCGCTAGCGCGTCATCGACGAACATATTGGTAAAAGTATAACTGACACTTGACGTAAAGTTGCTGACTGTAAAATAAGCTGCAAAAAATAAAGCGAGTTGAGCTAGTCCATAAATAATGATTTTATTTTTAGGCTTTAAAAATAAATCAACTAGCAAAATACCCATCGCCATAAAAAGCACGATTAGCTCTGGCAGCGCCATCATCAGGTCAATCTGAATGTTTTCCATACTATATTTACCTATAAATCCGTCGCCACGGGTAATTTACTAACCGCCATGTGGTTCAGCCATTGTGCTGCGCTCACGTGAGTGAAATCGGTGATAAGTTTAGGGTACACACCCAAACCAATTACCATGGTTGCTAATATTGCCAAGATTAAAAATTCGCGGCGGCTTAAGTCTTTAAGCTCCGCAACGTGTTTATTTGCCACTTCGCCATAGAACACGCGCTTTACCATCCAAAGCGTATATGCCGCGCCGAATATAAGTGTGGTAGCCGCTAAAAATGCCACCAAAAAATTATGTTTTACAGCTGCCAATATCACCATAAACTCACCCACAAAGCCTGATGTGCCTGGCAGACCACTATTAGCCATGGCAAACAGTACTGCGAATGTAGCAAACACAGGCATGGTGTTTACAACGCCACCGTAATCGGCGATTTGGCGGCTGTGCATGCGGTCGTATAAGACTCCTACGCACAGGAACATGGCAGCAGAAATAAAGCCATGTGAAATCATTTGCACAATGGCACCTTCCAAGCCCAATTGGCTGAATATGAAAAAGCCCAATGTGACAAACCCCATATGTGAAATAGACGAATAAGCGATGAGCTTTTTCATGTCTTTTTGCACCAGCGCAACCAAGGCGATGTATACAATCGCAATTAAAGACAATGTAATCATAAAGCCAGATAAGTAATGCGCCGCATCGGGCGCAATCGGCATGGCGAAGCGCAAAAAGCTGTAACCGCCAAGCTTAAGCATGATCGCCGCCAGCACTACAGAGCCGCCAGTAGGCGCTTCTACGTGGGCATCTGGCAACCAGGTATGCACGGGCCACATCGGGATTTTCACCGCAAATGCCATGAAAAACGCCATAAAAATGAATACTTGCTCTTTTAAAGTGAGCGGCAACACATAATAATCTGTCACTTCAAAACTGTTGGTGTGGTGGTAAAGGTAAATGAACGCAACCAGCATAAGTAGCGAACCTAGCAGCGTGTACAAGAAAAATTTAATCGTCGCATAAACGCGATTCTCACCACCCCAAATGCCGATCACCAGAAACATCGGGATGAGCATCGCCTCCCAAAACACGTAATATAGAATGCCATCCAAGGCGCTAAATACGCCAATCATAAGGCCGCTCATAATCAAAAATGCAGCCATATATTGTGCAATATTTTTAGTGATTACTTCCCATGCCGCAATTACTACCAATACTGTGGTAAAGCTGGTGAGCAATATCAATGGTACCGAGATACCGTCGACACCTAGGTGATAATTGATATTAAACGTCGGAATCCATTGCGCCATTTCTTCAAATTGGAATGCGCCTTTAGCAAAATCATATTTTGTGTAAAGCGGCAGCGTGGCGAAAAACGCTGCCAAACTACCTGCCAACGCCAACCAGCGCGTAAAGACCGCTTTCTTATCACCACCCAGTAGCAACACCATAACACCGGCCAATATTGGTAGCCAAATTGAAAGGCTAAGTATTTGATTTTGTAGCATTTAGTTTATTTTTATAAAGAAAGTAAGGAACAAAAAGACGCCAATAATCATCGCGAATGCATAGTGATAAATGAGGCCGGATTGCAAATGGCGCACTTTGCTTGAGATGCGGCCGATTAAATTCGCCGTACCGTTTACAATTGCACCATCAATAATTTGCACATCGCCAATTTGCCAAAACTTGCCGCCAATAAAGCGTGCGCCACCAGCAAACACCCGCTCGTTAAAGCTATCAAAGCCATATTTATTTTCTAAAATTTTGTAAATTCCACTAAAATTTTGCTGAACTTGCGCAGGAATATCCGGCCGTATTATGTAGAAGAACCACGCCAACACCACGCCAGAAGCCGCTAAAACAAAGGTTAGCGACATCAAGCCATGTAGCGCCATGCCAGCTGGCGTATGCAATTTTTCCGCATATTCATGCGCCATATGCACCATGGCAGGATGGCTCGCGCTATCTACTGAAATCACGCCATTGAAAAAGTGCCCGTACAGCATCGGCTCAATCGTCAAATAACCAATGAACACTGAAGGAATCGCTAATAAAATCAAAGGCAATTTCACCACCCAGCCTGACTCGTGCGGGTTGTCTTTATTGCTTAAACCATGGTGGTGACCATGCTCGTGATGGTTTAAGTCTCGCCATTTTTCTTTACCGTGGAATACTATAAAATATAATCTAAACGAATAAAACGCCGTGACAAACACCCCCGCCAACACGGCAAAATAAGCGAAGCTACTAATCCAACTATAGTGCGTTTCTGCAACTGCCTCGATGATGCTGTCTTTCGAATAAAAACCCGAGAAAAATGGCGTGCCTATAAGTGCTAGCGAGCCTATCAATGAGGTAATCCATGTCACTGGCATATATTTCTTTAAATTGCCCATATGGCGAATATCTTGGTCGTGGTGCATGCCCATAATCACCGAGCCAGCAGCCAAAAACAACAGTGCCTTAAAAAAGGCATGCGTCATCAAATGAAAAATCGCTACTGAATATGCCGATGCGCCCAGTGCAACTGTCATATAACCTAATTGCGATAAAGTAGAATACGCCACGATGCGTTTAATATCGTTTTGAATAATGCCCAAAAAGCCCATAAACAACGCAGTAATCGCGCCAATAATCATCACGAAAGAAAGCGCTGTTGTGGAAAGCTCAAACAGCGGAGACATACGCGCCACCATGAATATGCCCGCCGTGACCATGGTCGCGGCGTGAATCAGCGCGGAAATGGGCGTTGGACCTTCCATCGAATCGGGCAGCCACACGTGTAGCGGTACTTGCGCCGATTTGCCCATCGCACCGATAAATAACAAAATACAAGTCACTGTCATCAGCGACCAAGACACATTCGGCAACATATTCACTTGCATAGGCGCCAATGCTGGCGCGGCTTGGAAGACAGTCGCATAATCCAAACTGCCGGTATAAACCAGCACCATGCCGATGCCCAGCAAAAAGCCAAAATCACCTACACGATTGACCAAAAACGCCTTCAAGTTGGCATAAATAGCGGTTGGGCGTGTATACCAAAAACCAATTAGCAAATAAGAAACCAGCCCCACCGCCTCCCAGCCAAAAAACAGCTGCATAAAATTGTTACTCATTACTAGCATCAGCATGGCAAACGTAAATAAGGAAATATAGCTGAAAAAGCGCGAATAACCTGGGTCTTCGTGCATGTAACCAATGGTGTAAATATGCACCATGAGCGATACAAAGGTGACCACGACCATCATCATGGCGGATAAATTATCGATAAGAAAACCGACGTTAAATTGCAAATTACCAGACTGTAGCCAAGTGTATAAATTATAGTTTGCGTGGTAGCCATCCATCGTGGCATTGAGCACGATTGCAGACAATACAAATGCCATGCCAACCGCGCCAATCGTGAGCCAATGCGCGACGGCGCGTGGCAGCTTGCTACCAAACAAGCCCACAATTGCCGCTGCAATTAGCGGTAACATGGGAATCAGCAGTAATGTTGTCGAATTCATTTAATTATTTTTAACCTTTTAGTGAATCCAAATCGTCCACGTTAATGGTACGCAAATTGCGGAACAGCACTACCAAAATCGCCAACCCGATGGCGGATTCTGCCGCCGCGACAGTGAGAATAAAAAACACGAATACTTGGCCTGCTATGTCGTTTAAATAATGCGAGAATGCAATGAAATTGAGGTTTACCGCCAGCAACATCAGCTCAATGCACATTAATAAAATAATCACATTTTTGCGATTTAAGAAAATGCCAATCACGCTGATGGCAAACAACAGCGCGCCTAAAATGAGATAATGAGATAAACTAACCATTATTTTTTTCCTCGCTTACTTGCTCTTTTGCCTGCTCTGTAGAACGCATGGATATTGGCTCAGAGGGCATCCTTACAATGCGTAAACGATCTGCCTTTTTAACTAAAACCTGATCCGCCGCGTTCATCGATTTGCTTTCTTTGCGGTCTCTAAGTGTCAGCACAATCGCCGCCACAATCGCCACCAGCAAAACGACAGAAGCCAGCTCAAATGGCAATAAGTAATCTGTATACAGCACACGGCCCAGTTCAGCGGTGTTGCTGTAGCCATCTGGGTGAGCAATAGCCTTGGAAGGCCCAAAATACCTACCTCCTAACACCATCACCATTTCTGTCGCCATCAGCACGCCAATTGTGCCCGCCATCGGCAGATACTCCCAAAAACCTTCCCGTAGCTTATCAATATTGATGTCGAGCATCATCACCACGAATAAAAACAGCACCATCACTGCACCAACGTAAACTAAAACCAGCGCGATTGCTAAAAATTCCGCCTGCAATAACAGCCAAATACCTGACGCTGTAAAAAATGCTAACACCAAGTGCAGCGCCGCAATCACAGGGTTACGTGTGGTAATGACGCGCAAAGCTGCAAATAGCAAAATGGCTGCAAGTGCGTAAAAAACATAATCAGTAAATTGCATTTACCTGAAGTCCTTATCTTGTGCGCGGTCTGCAGCAATTTGTTTCTCGTGTTTATCACCCACCGCCAACAACATTTCCTTGGTGTAGAGCAAGTCACCGCGCTGTTCGCCGTGATAATCAAAAATTCGCGTTTCGACGATGGAGTCCACGGGGCATGATTCCTCGCAAAGCCCACAGAATATACATTTAGTTAAATCAATGTCATAGCGCGTGGTGCGGCGCGTATTATCTTCGCGTTGTTCCGATTCAATGGTAATCGCCAGCGCTGGGCACACAGCTTCGCACAGTTTGCATGCAATGCATCGTTCTTCACCATTTGGGTAGCGGCGCAACGCATGCAAACCCCGAAAACGCGGCGATTGAGGCGTGCGTTCCTCAGGGTATTGAATGGTGATTTTGCGCGCAAACAAATAGCGGCCAGTAAGTGCCATGCCTTTCAGCAGCTCCCACAACATTAAACTACTCAAGGTATTTTTTATCGCTTTTATCATCATTAATGGAATAAATATCCCCATTGCGTCTGCATCATTGCACCAACAAATATAATCCACACTAGCGTAATTGGAATAAATATTTTCCATCCCAAGCGCATGATTTGGTCGTAGCGGTAGCGCGGAAAAGTTGCTCTAAACCATAAAAATAAAAATACCAGAAAGCCCATTTTAGCGAATAACCACAACATGCTATCAGGCAAAAGTGACACAGGAGATAACCAGCCACCTAAAAACATCAGCGCTGCCAGCGTGCAGACCAACCAAATATTGGCATATTCTGCCAAGAAAAATAACGCAAACGCCATGCCAGAATATTCCACATGAAATCCTGCGACGATTTCAGATTCGCCTTCTGCCACATCGAAAGGCGCACGATTGGTCTCTGCCACCGAGCTAATAAAATACACAATGAAAAGTGGAAATAGCGGAATGAAATACCAATGCCAAAACCCGCCGCTTTGCCCCATGACGATTTTGCCAAGGTTCAATGAATTAGCACACATCAGCACACCTACTAGTGCGAAACCCATAGCGATTTCGTAACTCACAATTTGCGCTGCAGAGCGCATACTACCCAAGAATGCGTATTTTGAATTTGACGCCCAACCCGCAATAATCACGCCATAAACCGCAACAGAAGTCATCGCCAAAATATACAGCAAACCCGCATCGATATTGGCGAGTACCATGGTCGCATCAAAAGGAATAACCGCCCAAGCTGCAAAAGCAGGCGCAATGGCTAAGATTGGTCCAATAAAAAACAAGGCTTTGCTGGAAGCGGTTGGTAAAACAATCTCTTTAAACAACAACTTAAGCGCATCGGCAATAGGTTGCAGTAAGCCAAAGTAACCCACGCGATTTGGCCCAATTCGCACCTGCATAAATCCGATAACTTTGCGCTCAGCCAGCGTTAAATAAGCCACCGCACCCATCAGAGGTAACACGATGGCGATTATTTTAAGCAATGTCCAAGTAGTCAGTTGTAATGCTGGCCACCAGCTACCGAATAAATTTGCGAGCATATCCATTATGCGCTCGCCTCTTCTTGCTGACTGCTTTCAACTACAAATTTTTCAATCGTAATATCACCCATCAAATCACCCAAACCTACCGAGCCTTCATGTGCGGCGGTTACACGTACGCAACCCATAGCCACGTGATTATCCAGCTTAACTTGCAACTCAGCACTGCCTTTATCTTGTCGCGCCAGCACTGTATCGCCCTCCATCAAACCCAATGCGGCGATTTGTTCAGCGCGCATGCGCGCCATAGGCTGCGTGTTATATTTGGTTTTTTGTAGTGGCGCAGAACGACGCACAATCGGATCCGATTCGTATTGCGGCACTTCGCCAATGCGTTGCAAACCATGATCTTTCACGTTTACCTGAATTTCTACTAACTCTTTCAAGTTGTTATTCATGCTACGCCAAACCACTGTCGACGGTTTTTCACCGTTGAAAATCTTATCTTTTACTTGCTCGCTACTATCAAAATCAAAATCTTTCAAGCCTAGCGTATTCGCCAACACACGTAGCACTTTCCAAGCGGGGCGACATTCACCAAGCGGCTTGGCGACAGCTACGAAGCTCTGCACACGCCCTTCCATACTCATAAAGGTACCTGATGTCTCGGTGAAAGGCGCAATCGGTAACAATACATCAGCATTTTCGAGCGCTTCAGATTTAAAGGCTGTTAATGCAACTACACATTCGGCTTGTGCCATAGCAGCTTTGGCTAGAGCAGCATGTTGGCAATCTAATTCTGGCTCAATATTTAAAAGCAAATATGCCTTGCGCGGTTGCTCTAACATCTCTCTCGCGTGCATCCCCAACGTGCTTGGCATCACGCCCATTAAGTGCATACCTGTGCTATTGGCTGATGCAGGCAATATACCGCCTTTTGCACCACAAATACCGCCTATTGCTTCTGCCATGCTATACATCTCGGTAAAGCGTGGATCGCTTAGCGCCATATTACCCAAGAAAATCCCTACTTTTGGCGCAATCAGGTCAATCTCGCCGCCTAAACCAGCAAGGCTTTCCGCCATCGCTTGTGTGTTATCACGCACTTTAATATTGCTCAGTAGCAGCTCAAGCGTTGGGGGCAAACACAAAGACAAACGCTGTATTTTTGACATGGCTTTGAGGATCTGCCCCAATATATTCACCATGTCATTCGGCCGCACAATCACCTTATGGGCAACATCCATCAAAGGATTATTGTCCAGCGGGCTTACAATAGAAAGTTCTGCACCGTTATTCACAGCTTTGCGGAACCTTTGAGCTAAAAGCGGATGCTCGTTACGCAAGTTAGATCCTATTAACAAAATACGATCCAACTCTTCGATCTCCTGAATGTTGCAACCCATCCAAGGCGTGCCAACACGTTTTCCATCTAATCTAAAATCAGTTTGGCGTAGACGATAATCCACATTATCACAACCTAATCCATGGGCTAACTGTTTGATTAAATAACCTTCTTCCATGGTGCTGTTTGGCGATACCAATACGCCTAAAGCGTCACCACCATATTGCTTAGTAATATCCTTTAATTGGCCAGCGGCGAATTCTAGTGCAGTTTTCCAGTCGGTTTCTACCCAAGCGCCGTTATGTTTAATCATCGGTGTTTTGAGTCTATCTGGGCTGTTTAAGCCTTCATATGAATATCTGTCGCGGTCGGACAACCAGCACTCGTTAATACTTTCTTTTTCGCGCGGCACTACGCGCATCACTTTATTATCTTTTACATGCACTTCAATGTGTGAACCCAAACCGTCATGCGGCGCAATACTGGGGCGTCGCGTCAGCTCCCAACTGCGTGCAGAATAACGAAACGGCTTACTGGTCAACGCGCCCACTGGGCATAAATCGATAATATTGCCGCTTAATTCTGAATTCACGCTTTTATCAACGTAAGCAGTAATTTCAGCATGCTCGCCACGACCGACCATGCCGAGCTCCATCATGCCGCCAACTTCTTGTAAGAAGCGTACACAGCGCGTACATTGAATGCAACGCGTCATGTCCGTACTAATCAACGGGCCAATATTTTTATTAAAAACAACACGTTTTTCTTCTGTATACCTCGAACCACTAGCCCCATAAGCCACCGCAATATCTTGCAAATCACATTCACCACCTTGGTCACATATCGGGCAATCGAGCGGATGGTTAATTAGCAAAAACTCCATCACACTTTGTTGCGCTTCCACTGCTTCTTTGCTGCGGGTGAAAATCTTCATACCATCTGCCACAGGCGTGGCACAAGCAGGTAGTGGCTTAGCAAATTTCTCTACTTGCACCAAACACATGCGGCAATTGGCGGCCACCGATAATTTTTTATGGTAGCAAAAACGTGGTATGGCAATACCGATCTTGTCGGCCGCATCAATGATGGTGCTGCCATATTCGACCTCAAGCGCTTTGCCGTCTATTTCAATTTGTACCATGTGCTATTTTCCGTCCACCATGCTTTTACCATGTTGAATATAGTACTCAAACTCTGGTCTGAAATGCTTAATAAAACTTAGTAC
>JANNFN010000125.1:0-6177 GCA_031379885.1 Methylotenera sp. | reverse complement strand
CAACATTACCAGTTATGCTTGGCGGCCATAGCGGTTTGGACCCACCCCTTCCCATCTCGAACAGGGCCGTGAAACGAACCAGCGCCAATGATAGTATGCTTTTTGCATGCGAAAGTAGGTCACCGCCAAGCTTATTATTTATACAATAAAACCCTCCTTGTGAGGGTTTTGTTGTTTGTACAGCTTTGGTTTTAAAGGAAAAAATCTTGTTTTTTGTAAAAACGCGCTGTATAGTGAATCTAACATTACGGAAGCACGATGATGAATAAATTAATTTTTTGCCTTGGCATTAGCTTATTTTGCATGTCTGTAGAAATACAGGCCGATGAAAATAGCTGTAATTGCACCAATAAGCTCTCCGCTTGTCTGCAAGAAAATCTCATGCGTGGTGAAGATACTAAACCCTTATCTATGGGAAAAAGAAGTGACGATTTGTCTCCTAGTAAGCGGATTGACGATTTAAGCGTTGGTAAGAAAACAGATGAGTTATATCGTGGTAAAGAGGCAGAATCTTTAAGGCATGGCAAAAAAGATGATGATTTGAATCGTGGAAAAGATACTACTCCACTGGCGCAAGGTAATAAAAGCGATGATTTAGTGCGTAGTGCTGCTAATGATGATTTAAGTATCAGTAGAAAAAATGACTATCTTGAGCGGGGTAAATCATCAGATGATTTATCGTTTGGTAGCCATAGTGATGATTTGAGTCGCGGGCGTGATACCGAGCCTTTAAGTCGTTGTAATTAAAACCATTTAATCTTCTTCGACGATCAAATCGGGGATGTGATTAAATGCAATTCTCATTGGGGCATCCTTTAGTGCTTCATGCGCCCCTGCAAAATACACGGTATTTTTGCCATATTTCAAGTTTAAAATATCCAAGGCTTTGTTTAATTTAGCTTCGTTAGCGTTGGGTTTTGCTGCAAATAAATCAAACGCTGCATCAACACTATTTACCAAATTTGTAAAATTCACACCAACAGCAATTGGCTCATTATTTTTGCATGCTCTGGGAAGCTCTTTAAATAAGGCTTCCAGAGCATCGGTTAATTTAAGTGTATTATCCGTTGCGCTAATGTCGCTTTCGTTATAAAAGCGTGAAGTTTCTTTGGTTTTGGGATTTCTCAGTTTAACTTTCACGCTGATGTGCGAAGTGAGTAAATCGTAGCTACGCAGGCGCATGGCCGCTTTTTGTAGCAATCGGTGCAACACTGCTTTGGCGCCAGCAAGGTTGCGTTGTTCGGGCGGCATTACATGTGAATGCCCCAAACTACTGCGACTATTTTTTACATAAAAAGGCTCAATACCGCGCAGTTTGTCGTAATAGCGTTCGCCCTCAATGCTACCCCAAGCGGCTCGTAGTTGCTCGCGATTGAGCGCATATAGTTGTTCAACGGTTTCAATTTTATAACGATTCAATCGTGCTCCCATTTGCTTGCCGATACCGTTTAATGCGCGCAGCTTTAAGCTAAATAGTTTTTGTGGAATATCTGTATCTTCAATCACTACACAGCCATCAGGTTTTTGCATATTAGATGCAGTTTTAGCCAAAAACGTATTCGGCGCAATGCCGATTGAGCAACGAATAAAAGGATATTGCTTGTTAATGACGCGCTTAATTTTTGCCGCCAGTTTTAGTGCATTTTCTTTAGCTTGTTGACTGCCCGTTAAAAAGCATACCATTTCATCGATAGAAAGCACTTTTTCTACATGCGTGCAGCTTTCTACAATCTCTATGAGTTTGTGATGATACTCAACATAAATAGATGGTCGTGCTTCTACAAAAATTATATCCCTGCACAGCTTGCGTGCATCGCGCACCATCGTGCCAGTCTTGATGCCAAACGCTTTGGCCTCGTAACTGGCGGCGATGCAGCAGGTGGTTTCAGCCATCACTGCCAGTACGCCGATAGGTTTTCCGCGCAGCTCTGGGCGTAATTGCTGCTCTACCGAGGTAAAGTATGAGTTGAAATCAACATATAATGCGTTTAATGCCATGTAAATATTTTTTAGGTTTGTTGTAATGTTTGGTGTGTAGTATTGACTAATAGCTAGCAAACTAAGTTTACAATTTTAAGGTAAAATGACCTAAGGATAATATCGTGAGTAATGAACAAATTGCAATTTTCGCTGGCGGCTGTTTTTGGTGCACCGAACCCGTATTTAGCCAACTAAAAGGCGTCAGCAAAGTCGAATCTGGCTATATTGGCGGACATACTGTTTACCCAACCTATAAAGATATTTGCAATGGCGATACTGGCCATGCCGAGGGCATTAGAATTACCTTTGATGCCGAGGTGGTAAGTTTTGAAACGTTGCTAGAAGTATTCTTGGTATCGCACGACCCAACCACACCTAATCGTCAAGGTAACGATGTGGGTACGCAATATCGCTCTGCTGTGTTTTGCCAAAATGATTCGCAAAAATTAGCGGTAATAAAAATGATTGAAGAATTTAATCAAAAAGCAATTTATAACGCGCCAATTGTCACGGAGATTAACAGCGCGAGAACCTTCTACCCAGCTGAGGATTATCACCAGTATTACTTTGCTAAAAACGCTGGCAACCCATATTGCTTAGCGGTGGCGGCACCTAAGGCGGCGAAGATACGCGCCAAATACGCACAATTAATTAAATAATGCCTAATTACTCCGTCATTCCGACGAAAGGCAGAGTTCTGTGTAGTTAAACATGCAACCCAGCGTCTATATTCTGGCAAGTAAGCGAAATGGCACGCTTTACATCGGCGTTACTTCTGATTTAGTTAAGTGCATTTGGGAGCATAAATCTGATTTTGTTGAGGGTTTTACTAAACTACACCAAGCGCATGATTTGGTTTGGTATGAAATGCATGAAAACATGGAAAGTGCGATTGTGCGTGAAAAGCAATTGAAGGAATGGAAACGACAGTGGAAATTAGATTTTATTGAAGAATTCAATCCCTATTGGAATGATTTGTATCTCACAATTGTTTAAAAAAAAAGACGCTGGATTCCGTGTCGAGCACGGGATGACGGAAAATATAAAATCGTCATACCGACGAAAGTCGGTATCCAGAGTCGTTAAGAAAAACTAGGTTTTACTACTTAACCACTGTCTGCGCCAAAAAATCAGAATCATCAGTAGCGCAATGCCCGTCATAATCGCTAGCGCCCACCAAAAGCCGTTGTAATGGTCTATCCACGGCATATGGGTAAAGTTCATGCCAAAAATGCCTGCAATCAGCGTGGCAGGCATAAACAGCATGGCTACCACTGTAAGTGCGCGCAGTTCTAAATTCACACGTTGGCTCACACTTGCCATATAAATATCCATCATGCCGCTTAAGGTGTCGCGAATCGATTCCAGCGACTCAATAAAATTTACAGTGTGGTCGTACACATCGCGTAAATAGGGCAGAGTAGCGGGTTTAAAAAAGCCTTTTTCATTGCGAATTAAATTATTAATCACTTCGCGCAATGGCCACACGGCGCGGCGCAATTCTATACTCACGTGTTTTAATTGGTGAATGCTATGCAGATGCACATTGCTGGGTTTGTTTAACAGCAAATCTTCTAGTTCTTCGCTTGCCTCATTCACATCTTCCAGCACATTAAAATAGCGGTCCACCACACTATCTAACACGGCATAGGCTAGGTAATCCACGCCTTGCTCACGAATCTGCGCGCGGGCGGCACGTAAACGCTCACGTATTGGCTCAAAAGCACCCGTTGCACGTTCTTGAAAAGTCAGCAGAAAATTGCGACCCAACACCATGCTAATCTGCTCGCTACTGGCTTGCATATTGGCTTTGTCGTAATAAAAATTGCGTGTTTCTAAAAATAGATAATCTTCAAACTCATCAATTTTCGGGCGTTGCTCGGTGTTTAAAATATCTTCAACTACTAGCGGATGTAGTTTAAAAATAGCGCCAACTTGTTTAATCAAATCAACATCATGCACGCCATGAATGTTTAGCCACAGCTTTTTGCCCGCTTCTAGTTTAAACGCGGCTAATTCTTCAATGGTCAGCACGCATTCCACCAGCGTATCCGCGTCGTACACCATCTTGCTAATGGTGGGTTTTTCAAGCTTGGCCGCATCCATATCGCCCACATACACGGGCGATTCCACCGAAGTGTTCGATTTTTTAAGCAAATGCTTTTTAAGTTTGTGTAGGCGTTTTTTCATATGATTATGCAGGTTTGCGAAGCGCCTCGTGACGAGCTTTGGTTTCTGGCGTTTGCGCCATGAGTGTGAATAGCCGTGCGTCTTCCACCCACTGCAGGCGCTCCAAATCGCTCATTTTAGCGAAAGCTGCAAGTTGCTCGTCGCTTACAAAATAGCTAAAGCCGTTTGCCTTAAATGGAGTACTAACTCGTGTAATTTCAATTTTTTTTCCTGCAATATGTAATGGATTTTTTGTCATTATTCTATCTGCCAGCTGCTTTAATTGCATCTTGAATTGATGGCATTGCGGGACTATGGTCTCCAGCGAGCAAACCAGAATCACTTCTGCTAAATAGTGCCTGTAGAACAATATTTCTTGATTCTGCATCAACCTTATTTTCATTACTTAAAGCTAAGTATAAGTGCGTAAGCTGTTCGCGCTCTTCGGCATCCCGCTGCAAATGATATGCACTGAATGTTAGTTTTGAGAGAGTTTTTATGGCAAATGCGAACACGGAAAGTATCGTTGCGAAAATAACTGCACCTTCGAGCGTGTTTAGGTTAATTCCTGTGCTAAATGCATGTAGCCAAGAGTACATTAACCAGATAAAAATAAATAATGCTATACCTATTGTTACACCTAGACAATTAGCCCAATAATCGCCTTGTACTTTACAATCTCTTGCACGGATGCGCCAATACTCTGCTGGGCCTTCGAAACGCATATAATCAACGTAGGTGCTGGTTACATTTTCAGCCTTTGTTTTAAAATTAGAGATTTCGTTTACTAAATCGTTTTTTTGTTCATCTAGCACACCTCTTAAGTGTTCAAACGATTGACTCTCTGCATCTCTACGCTTAGTAATGAGTGATTCATCTTGTAGTTCAAATTCGTACGCTAAAAGATAACCTTTAAACCAGTCGTAGGTGCCTATGTTAGGTATTGTTTTAGTAAGAGTGGCTTGGATAAAGCCTTCTCCAGCAGCCTGCGAAACTTTGTAAGAGTTTAGCCATGCAAGAATAAATGGCTGGCCACTCCATATCCATTTTGTGTGAATTGTCGATAGTTGGCTGGTATTCAAGGCTTGAATCTGCGCAGAGAATGTTGGTTCATCCCAAGCTGGCGAGTCTTTTTTCCATACTTTTGCAGCATTAAATATTGATTGAAAGGTGGCTTCAATATTTAAATATGGATTTGTATATCCTTTTGTTTTTTGTAGTTCATCTGCTTTTTCAGCCCAAAATTTTTGTTCTACTTTAATAAAATCTAGGAAATCCTCAAGTTTGCCGTATTCGAAAGGTCTACCTGCTGCATCTTGAAAGCTTAATTTTATTGGAAGTTTCATGGAATCCCCTATTTTTGCCATGCATCCCGCAACGTTACCGTGCGATTGAACACTGGCGCGCCTTGCAGGCTGTCTTTTTTATCTGCTACAAAGTAGCCGTGGCGCTCAAACTGGAATCTGTCTTCTGGTTTTGCGTCTTTTAAGCTTGGCTCTAATTGCGCAGTAATGGTTTTGACAGAGTTTGGGTTGAGCTGCGTCAAGTAATCTGTATCCGCTTCACCTGGGTGTTCAGCGCTAAATAATCTATCGTACAAACGCACCTCAGCCGCGTAAGCATGTTGTGCGCTTACCCAATGGATATTGCCTTTCACCTTAATGGCATCCGCGCCTGGCGTGCCAGATTTTGTATCTGGCAGGTATTCGCAATGTACTTCTGTTACTTTGCCTGCGGCATCTTTTTCAAAACTGGTGCATTTCACCACATAACCGTATCTTAATCGCACCATGCCTTCTGGCATGAGGCGGAAAAAGCCTTTAGGCGGGTTTTCTTCAAAGTCTTCGCGTTCTATCCAAAGTTCGCGGGTTAGCGGCACTACGCGTTTGCCTAGCTCTGGCTTTTGCGGATGGTTGGGCGCAAAGCAATCTTCAACTTTATCAGTAGCATAGTTATCAATCACCAGTTTAATTGGGTCTAACACGGCAATGCGACGCTCTGCACTTTCGTTCAGTATCTCGCGCATGC
>JANNFN010000122.1:0-7641 GCA_031379885.1 Methylotenera sp. | reverse complement strand
GGCCTGCTTCGCGCGCGGCTTTTACTGCAATAGATAGCATTGGATGCATAACTTAAATTTCTTAAAGAGCTGTTAAAATGCTATTTTACCATCAATAGGCACTTCCCCAAATTGTCAGAGCCAATTATTAAAAGCACTATTTTCGATAACATTCGCATCGTGCTTTGTCAGACGAGTCATCCTGGCAACATCGGCTCGACCGCACGCGCCATGAAAACCATGGGTTTTCAGCATTTATATTTGGTGAATCCAGACAAATATCCAAACGCACAAGCCACTGCCATGGCCGCTGGTGCAGATGACGTTTTAGATTACGCGATTGTCACAGAAACTTTATCTGAAGCGCTCGTAGGTTGTGCGTTTGCGGTTGGCATGAGCGCGCGCAAACGTTACTTATCGCACGAAACTGTAAATGCACGCGAGGCTGCCCTGCAAGCCAATACCTATGCTGCTTCCCAGCCAGTGGCATTTGTATTTGGCACCGAGATGAGCGGCTTAACCAATGCTGAACTCGATTGCTGCCAACTACTTGCGATGATTCCAGCCAACCCTGAATACAGCTCACTCAACCTTGCCATGGCAGTACAAATTATGTGTTACGAGCTGAGAATGGATGCTCTACAAGGCAAGCTGGACTTGCCTGCTGGCGAGGTGCTTGCCACAAATGACGAACTGGAGCGCTTTTACTCACACTTGGAAGGAACGCTGCTGCACATTGGCTATTTAAACCCAAATGCACCAAAAAAATTGTTCGAACGCATGCGCCGTTTATATTCGCGTGCACGACTAGAAAAAGAAGAAGTGAATTTGTTGCGAGGCGTGTTAACACTTACAAAAGAGCCGCGCAAACACACGAAATATTAAAACCCTCTGCGCCATTTACCATAAAACACCTGCTCTGCAAGGCAATATCCATGCGGCTTGCAGAGAAACTGTTTTGGCCCATAATGCATGCTTTGGTTATTTTAAAACAAATATTAAGTTGTCAGTTTTGTGTAAGGTTGTGGGAATACACTGCACCTGTAGTACAAAATTTTTATACAACTTTTAAGAGGATTTAAATCATGAATAAAGTATTTGCATTAGTTTTATTAGCAGCATTTGGTTTGGCTTCCGCATCTGCAATGGCATGCCCAAAAGGCGAAAGCTTAACTGGTGGCACTGGTACACACCATAAAGGTGGTAAATGCGCTCCAACAGCGGCCAAACCTACACATAGCGCTGAAACACCAGCTGCAAAGAAATAGTTATGTAGTTAAAAACTAAAACCGCCTTCGGGCGGTTTTTTTGCATTTTAAAATCAAGTTACTTTAATCCCACTAAAATAGTCAACAATTAAGCTTTGTGGCATAATAACGCTTTATTTTGCGCATTTAAAAACATGTTTGATCATTTAAAAGAAGATATTTCCGTCGTTTTTGACCGCGATCCAGCGGCACGCACACATTTTGAGATTCTCACCACTTACCCAGGTGTGCATGCTTTGATTATGCATCGCTTTAGTCATTGGCTGTGGAAGGCTCGCCTCTATTGGCTTGGACGCATGTTCTCACATATTGGCCGCTTTTTGACTGGCATCGAAATTCACCCTGGCGCCACCATTGGCCACCGTGTGTTTATCGACCATGGCATGGGTGTAGTAATTGGCGAAACCGCTGTCATAGGCGACGACTGCACGCTATATCACGGTGTGACTTTAGGCGGAACTTCTTGGAACAAAGGCAAACGCCACCCAACGCTTGAACAAGGCGTGGTGATTGGTGCAGGCGCAAAAGTGTTGGGTCCGATTACCATTGGTAAAAATGCAAAAATCGGCTCAAACGCAGTCGTGGTAAAAGATGTGCCAGAAAACGCGACTGCTGTAGGCATTCCTGCGCGTATTTTGGAAGAAGAAAAAGCTAAAGCCGCCGCACAGATCGCCAAATTTAGTGCCTATGCAGTAGGTGGTGATGACGATGACCCATTAGCCAAAGCTCTGCAAGGCTTGCTAGAACATGTCTCGATGCAGGATGCTGATTTACAAGCGCTTAAAACACAGCTTGCGCAAATGGCGGAAAGTGACACCGATGTAGCACAAGCTTTTGGTGCAAAAAAAGCGCCTGCAAAACCAAGCACAAAATCTAAAAAATAAGGTTTGAACTTAATTGCATAATAATTGACTAAATTACTAGGTTATTATAGAATTCAAGGATTATGAGACTCACCACAAAAGGCCGTTTTGCCGTTACTGCCATGCTAGACCTCGCCCTAAACGAGGGAGACAAGCCTGTAACACTTGCAGGTATTAGCGAGCGCCAAGCCATTTCGCTTTCGTATTTAGAACAGCTATTTAGCCGTTTGCGCCGTCAAGGTTTAGTAACAAGCGTGCGCGGCCCAGGCGGCGGATATCGTGTTGCTAAAGCTCACGATGAGATTTCAGTCTCCAATATCATTACTGCGGTAGACGAACTAATTGATGCCACCCAATGTGGCGGCAAAGAAGATTGCCACGATGAAGGTCGTTGCATGACGCACGATTTATGGGCATCGCTCAACCATAAAATTTTAGACTATTTATCTGGCGTAACACTGGCCGATATGGTTGAAAACAAGCGGCAGAACGATGCCGGCAATGTTAGTCAATTAGTTTTTACGCCGCGCAGAACTTGCGGGACTATTGTTCCGAGCAGTGTTCCAAACAGCATTCCGAACGATGTGTCGACTGAGGAAGTAGCTGCTTAAATGTCACAAGTTTATTTTGATCATAACAGTACCACCGCGCTCAAGACTGAAGTGCTTGAGACGATGTTACCGTTTATGACAAACCAGCACGGCAACGCGACTAGTCGCCATAGTTTTGGCCGCACAGCACGCGCTGCTGTGGAACATGCACGTGAGCAAGTAGCTGCGGCAGTGGGCGCTTATGCAAACCAAATCGTGTTTACCGCCAGCGGTACAGAGGCCAATAATTTTGCGATACATGGTATTGCAAGCGGCATGGAACCCGCGCAGATACTCACAAGCGCCATCGAGCATCCATGCGTGTCACGCCCTGCCCTTGCCATGCAAGCCGGCGGCTGGAAAGCACATAGCATTAATGTGGATTCTAACTGTAATATCAACATGGCACACTTGCAAAAGTTGCTGCAAGCCCCAACTAACTTAGTATCAGTGATGCTAGCGAATAATGAAACTGGCGCGATTCAAGACATCGCAAAAGTAGCTGAAATTGTGCGTGAACAGAAAGCTTATGTGCATACCGATGCGGTGCAAGCACTGGGTAAAATCCCAGTCGATTTTTTTGCATTAAATGTGCATGCCATGACACTTTCTAGCCATAAAATTGGTGGCCCGCTTGGAGCTGGCGCACTGGTGCTAGATAAACGCATTGATATTCAGCCATTGTTACACGGCGGTGGGCAGGAAAAAGGCTTGCGAAGTGGCACTGAAAATGTGGCGGCAATTGTCGGTTTTGGTGCAGCATGTGAGCTAGCAATAAGCAATTTAACTGCATTTGATGTGCATACCGAAAACCTGCGTAAACATTTGGAAACTGGCTTAAGCAAGTTGAATGCGGTTATATTTGGGCACAATGGCCTGCGCATCCCAAATACCAGCTTTTTCGCTTTTCAAAATATGGACGGCGAAACATTGGTGATGGCACTAGATCGCAAAGGCTTTGCCGTGGCAAGCGGTTCGGCATGCTCATCCGATAGCGACAAACCAAGCCATGTGTTACTTGCAATGGGTGTTGATGAAGATTTAGCGCGTGGCGCGATACGTGTAAGCTTTGGCGCCAGCAATACAATTGAACAAGTGCAGCATTTTTTAACTGCACTTGAAGGTGAATTAACAAGATTGAAAAATTTAACCGCAATAGCGGCATAGGCATATAGAAAGCAGTTTGTAAAACATGGATAGAGAACCAATTTATTTAGATTATTCCGCTACAACTCCTGTAGATCCAAGAGTTGCAGCCAAGATGATTCCGTTTTTAACGGAACATTACGGCAACCCTGCGTCGCGCAGCCATCCATTTGGCTGGACGGCCGAGAAAGCTGTGGAAAATGCACGTGAAGAAGTGGCAAAATTAGTGGGGGCAGATCCGCGTGAAATCGTGTGGACATCCGGGGCTACAGAATCAAACAACCTCGCCATTAAAGGTGCGGCCAATTTTTACGCGTCTACCAAAGGCAAACACATTATTACTGTTGCTACCGAACATAAAGCAGTGATTGACCCAATACGCGAGCTAGAGCGTCAAGGTTTTGAAGCGACTTTTTTAGAGCCAGAGCCTGATGGTCTAGTTGATTTAGCTAAATTCAAAGCGGCGATTCGCCCAGATACCGTTTTGGCTAGCGTCATGTTAGTCAATAATGAAATCGGCGTGATTCAAGATATAGAAGCGATTGGTAATATTTGCCGTGAAAATGGTGTGATTTTTCACGTAGACGCAGCGCAAGCCACTGGTAAAGTGGTGATTGATTTGGAAAAATTACCAGTCGATTTAATGAGCTTTAGCGCACATAAAACCTACGGTCCCAAAGGCATTGGCGCGTTATATGTACGCCGTAAACCGCGCATTAGAATTGAAGCGCAAATGCACGGAGGTGGCCACGAGCGTGGTATGAGATCTGGCACGCTGGCAACCCATCAGATTGTCGGCATGGGCGAGGCGTTTAAAATCGCACGCGAAGAAATGGCGACCGAAAATGAGCGTATTCGCATGCTCAGAGACCGCTTGCTTGCTGGCTTACAGGACATCGAAGAAACTTATGTGAATGGCGATTTAGCGCACCGTGTACCGCATAATTTGAATATCAGCTTCAATTATGTAGAAGGTGAATCGTTGATTATGGCAGTGAAAGATATTGCAGTTTCAAGTGGTTCGGCATGTACTTCTGCTAGCTTAGAACCTAGCTATGTATTACGCGCTTTGGGCCGTTCAGATGAATTGGCACATAGCTCAATCCGTTTTTCAATTGGCCGTTTCACTACCGAAGCCGATGTGGATTACACGATAGAATTGCTGAAAAACAAAGTAGGTAAATTAAGAGAATTATCGCCACTTTGGGATATGTTCAAAGATGGCATCGATATTAGTAAAGTTCAGTGGGCAGCACATTAAGGAGTAAGAATCATGGCATATTCAGACAAAGTTTTAGACCACTACGAAAATCCACGTAACGTGGGTAGTTTAGATAAGAACGACCCAAACGTTGGCACTGGCATGGTCGGCGCACCCGCTTGCGGCGACGTGATGAAGCTGATGATTAAGGTGAATGACAGCGGAATTATTGAAGATGCGAAATTCAAAACCTATGGTTGCGGCTCGGCGATTGCTTCTAGCTCACTAGTGACAGAGTGGCTCAAAGGTAAAACCGTAGATGAAGCTTACGCAATTAAAAACTCTGCCATTGCAGAAGAGTTAGCGCTACCGCCAGTCAAAATTCACTGTTCTGTATTGGCAGAAGATGCGATTAAAGCCGCTGTGGCAGACATTAAAGCAAAACAATTAGCAGCGAAAGAGGCAGCGACTATTTAAATTATTCCTGCATACGCAGGAATGACGAAATTGAGAGTTGATAATTTATATGGCAATAACACTGACACATACTGCGGCAAACCGCGTCGAAAAATTCCTCGCCAATCGCGGCAAAGGCATTGGTTTACGCTTAGGCGTTAAAACCACTGGCTGCTCTGGCATGGCTTATACGCTTGAGTTCGTAGACGACATGCACCCAGAAGACATGGCATTTGAAAGCTATGGCGTGAAGGTAATCGTTGACCCAAAAAGCTTAGCCTACATTGATGGTACCGAACTTGACTTCACTAAAGAGGGATTGAATGAAGGCTTTAAATTCAACAATCCCAATGTGAAGGACGAGTGCGGCTGCGGTGAAAGTTTTACAGTGTGAACTTGAATTACTTTGAGCTGTTTGAGCTTAAGCCAGCATTCAATATTGATTTAGCCGCTTTAGAAAATAATTACCGCAAAATACAATCAGAAAGTCACCCAGATCGGTTTGTGACTGCCACCTCTGCTGAAAAACTCGCTTCTATGCAAACCGCTACACTTGCCAATGAGGCCTATCAAACGTTAAAAAAACCAACAAGCCGCGCCAAATATTTATTAGAGTTGCAAGGCATTAATGCCATAGCAGAAACCAATACCAACATGCCTGCGGATTTTTTAATGCAGCAAATGGAGTGGCGAGAAGCGGTGGAAGACAATGCGACCAACTTAAGTGGTATGCATCGCTTATTGCGTGATATTAAGCACGAAGCTGCGACATTACAGCAAGCCTTGGCAGAAGAGTTAGACACACAAAAAACATGGCAAACGGCGGCGGAAACTTTACGTAAATTACAGTTTATGGATAAATTGCGTGAAGAAATTGCACGTAAACTAGCAATATTAGAAGACTGAAATGGCACTTTTACAAATTTCCGAACCTGGACAATCTACCGCGCCTCACCAGCACAAACTGGCGGTGGGCATTGATTTAGGCACCACTAATTCTCTCGTTGCCACTGTGCGTAGCGGCTTGACGAGCGTGTTGATTGACGACGATGGTCATGCCCTATTACCAAGCGTGGTGCGCTACATGCCAGATGGTAGCATTGATGTAGGTTACAGCGCGCAGGTAGCACAGAGCCTTGACCCAATAAACACCATAGTTTCAGCCAAACGCTTTATGGGGCGCGGCTTGAAAGACATTGACGTTTCGCAGCAACCGTATCATTTTGTAGATAGTAATGAGATGGTACAAATTGAAACTCGGGTGGGCATTAAAAGCCCAGTAGAAATCTCCGCTGAAATTTTAAAAACGCTCAAAGCGCGTGCCGAGAAAAGTTTAGGCGGTGAATTAGTTGGCGCCGTCATTACTGTACCGGCTTATTTTGATGATGCTCAACGCCAAGCCACCAAAGATGCTGCGCGACTAGCTGGTTTAAACGTGTTGCGCCTGCTAAACGAACCAACCGCCGCTGCCGTGGCCTATGGCTTAGATACTGGCGCCGAAGGTACTTATGTGATTTATGATTTAGGCGGCGGCACGTTTGATATTTCGATTTTGAAACTCGCAAAAGGCGTGTTTGAGGTACTCTCCACTAACGGTGACAGCGCTTTAGGTGGCGATGATTTTGACCGACGTATATTTTGTTGGATACTCGAGCAAAGCAAATGCAAACCAGTCAACGCGCAAGATACGCGGCTTTTACTCACCAAGGCGCGCGAAGCCAAAGAATGGCTGACTGACCACGCAACAGCACAAATCACTAGCGTGTTGAGTACAGGCGAAGTAATTAATGTCACGCTCACCACCAAGCAATTTAACGAATTTACACAAACTTTAGTCGCTAAAACGCTTAGTCCTACAAAAAAAGCGCTGCGCGATGCGGGGCTAACGATTGAAGATATTAAAGGCGTGGTCATGGTGGGTGGCGCAACGCGTATGCCGCAAATTCGCTTAGCCGTAGCCGATTTCTTTAAGCAAACGCCTCTCACTAATTTAGATCCAGATAAAGTCGTAGCGCTAGGCGCTGCGATACAAGCCAACACGTTGGCTGGCAATAAAAGTGATCAAGACTTATTACTATTGGATGTAATTCCGTTGTCTTTAGGTTTGGAAACCATGGGTGGCTTGGTGGAAAAAATTA
>JANNFN010000116.1:0-3051 GCA_031379885.1 Methylotenera sp. | reverse complement strand
GTCTTTCATCACACCTTTCACATCGTCGTAGGTGAGCGTGTAATACTCTACATCCAGCACTGGTGCGCTAAAACCAGCGCGCGTCAGCGCATCGCCAATATCATGCATATCTATAAATCTGCTTACATGTGTGTGGCCGTTGCTACTAGCAACGCGTAATTCTTTTAAGGTATCTGGTCCAAAAGTGCTAAACATAAATAACGATTCCGGCCGTAGCACCCGCGCCACTTCATTGAATGCAGCATCTAAGTCGTTACACCATTGCAGTGCCAAATTCGACCACACCAAGCCCATACTATTACTCGCTAAGGGCAGGCTTTCAATATCGGCACAAAGCAACTGTTGCTTATTCATAATTTTTTGCAGAAACGGCCGCTGTAGTTGGGTTTGTTGCAACATGCCAAGTGCAATATCTAGCGAGTAAACTTGCGCATTTCTAAAACGTTTTTGCAAGCCAAAGCTACCATGTCCAGTGCCACAACCCGCATCCAGTATGGCTTGTGGGGCAATTTTTACCAAGTCTAAACGACTTAACATTTCGCTACGCACTAATTTTTGCAACACTGCAGCCGCATCGTAAGTGTTGGCGGCACGGTCAAACGAGGCTCGCACGCGTGTTTTGTCTAGTTGATATTGATCAATTAGGCGCGCGTCAGTCATGCTAAAAGCTTCAAGCAGATGGCTCTAAAAATTGATTGAGCGCTTCAATAAACTGATCGCTATGCGATAAAAATGGTGCATGTGCTGCGCCAGACATCACGCGCAAATAGCCAATTGGCAATTGCTGCATCATCCAATGCGCGGCCTGCACCGGCGCCAGCGTGTCACGATCGCCATGAATGAGTAGCGTGGGTTTGCGAATATTGGGGATTTCTTCGCGTAAATCAGATTCGAGCAATACGCGCAAAGCCCGCTGCAGCGTGGTTTGCGTAGGCGTTGGTTTAAGTTCAAAACCAGCGCGCAATTGCTTGATAATTGCGCGCCTATCGTCGGCTTTCATGCATTGTAAAGTTAAAAATTGCATGACTGTGGCTTTATAATCGTGATTCACGTTTTCTGCAAAAGCACTAAAATTGGCAGGATCAACGCCTGCTTGCCAATCTGGGCTACTCACAAAGCGTGGTGTAGAGCTCATCAACACCAAACGCCGAATTCGATCAGGCTGATTAAGCGCAATGCGCTGCGCAACCAAGCCCCCCAGCGACCAGCCCAATACATCAGAAACGCCAGGAATTACCTCTGCCACTGAATCAGCCAATGCATGAAGATGAAAAGGTTCAATTGGGCGACTGCTACCCATGCCAGGCAAATCGACCAAATAAAGCGTGTACTGTTGAGATAAGCGCTTGATTAAAGGCTGCCAAACGCCGCTGTGCATGCCCCAGCCGTGAATCATCACCAGTGGCTGACCTTGACCAATAATCTCTACATGACAACTCATATTATTAAGACCTTTTCTGCTTCGTTTAAAGCTTGGGCAAGTTGCAATACATCTTTTTCTGTATGCGCGGCAGAGAGCGAGATTCGCAAGCGTGCAGTATTCACTGGCACGGTGGGCGGACGTATCGCAGGTACCAAAATACCTAGTTTTTGTAAGTATTCACTTAAGCTGAGAGCCGCTTGATTACTACCTACCACCAATGGCTGAACTGCGGTTTCAGAAGGCATCAATTGCCACTTTTTTAAGTGTAAGTTTTGTTTTAATGTGGCTATTAAACGACGCAAATGCGCGCGTAAATCGTCGCCTTGTTCAATCAGGTTCACGGATGCGATAAGCGTTGCAGAAAGCGCCGGTGGCGCTGGTGTTGAGTATACATAACTGTTGGCTTTTTGAATGAGGTAATCAATCACCACTTGCTCTCCCGCCACAAATGCACCCGCCACACCCGCAGCTTTGCCTAAAGTTGCCATCATAATAATGCGTGGCGATTGCAATTTAAAGTGACTCAAACTACCTTTGCCATGCTCACCCAACACACCAAATCCATGTGCATCATCAATATATAAATAAGCATCATATTGTTCGCAAAGTGCTAAATATTCTGGCAAGGGTGCAATATCACCGTCCATACTAAACACGGCATCGGCGGCGATTAACTTATGTTTTGCAGTGCTGGTTTTAAGCAATCTTTCAAGCGCTACAACGTCGTTATGCGGAAAACGATGAAACTCTGCTCGCGATAAATACGCACCTTCATTCAGGCAAGCATGATTGAGCTTGTCAGCAAACACCGCATCATTGCGCCCCATCAGTGCACTTATTACGCCTATATTCGCCATGTAACCGGTTGAAAACACCAGCGCGGCCGGCATATCAACAAACTTAGCTAATTTTTTCTCTAGCTCATCGTGGTAGCGGTGATGTCCAGTAATTAAATTGGATGCGCCACTGCCAACGCCAGAATCACCTGCCGCTTGCTGCATAGCGGTGATAAGTTTTGGATGATTTGCTAAACCCAAGTAATCATTACTGCAAAATGATAAATACTTTTTATCGTTGGCAACAATATGCTCGGCTTGTGGCGAATCTAATAGTCTGCGTTGGCGCAATAAACCATCAACTTTGCGCTGACCTAGCTCTTTTTGTAAGTCTGCAAATAGACTTAACTCATTTTGTAACTCAACAAGCATTAGATTGAATGAATGCCAAGCTTAGTGAACAATTTTTTATCAGTTTCAGCTTCTGGGTTGCCTGTAGTAAGTAGTTTTTCACCATAAAAAATAGAGTTTGCACCCGCAATAAAACATAAAGCCTGAATGCCTTCAGACATGCTTTGTCGGCCAGCTGACATGCGCACAAAGCTTTGCGGCATAGTGATGCGCGCAGCGGCGATGGTGCGCACAAACTCGATTTGGTCGAGTTCTTCCACACCATGAAGTGGCGTACCTTCTACTTGCGTGAGCAAATTAATCGGCACACTTTCGGGCGGGCGTTCCATATTCGCTAACTGCGCCAGCAAACCAGCGCGTTGATTACGCGATTCACCCATGCCAATAATGCCGCCACAGCACACGTTAATATCGGCGCTACGCACACGGTCTAAAGTTTCT
>JANNFN010000111.1:0-27393 GCA_031379885.1 Methylotenera sp. | reverse complement strand
GATAGTTTTGAGCAAACGTTAACAAAAATTCATGTGGAGTAAATTTGCAGAAATAATGCAAGACCCAAGTTATAAACCGCTTGGAGTTGCCCTGATTGTTTCATTGGCATTGCATGCATTTTTATTAGGAAAGCTTGATTTAACTTTACCCAGTTTAAAAAAAGAAATGCATCTGATTGAAGCAAGAATTCAGATGCCTAAGGCAGTGGTAAAGTCGGTTGAAGTGCCTATACCTGAAGAAACTGTTGCGCCAGTAGCAGAGCCAGTAAAAGAGCTGCCTCCAGAAACCAATGCAGAAGCGCCTTCTGAGCCAGTGTCTGAGCCGATGGTTGAAACGCCAGCACCAGAAGTGGTTGCAGCACCGCCGCCCGCAGAGTCGCCACCTTTGGCTCAAGCTGAAAATAGTGAGCCAGAAACCCAACAACTAGAGACGCAACCGGTGGATATTGGTTTGGTGATTAATGAAAATGCCTATCAGTACGTGGAAACAGATTTTGATGTACGCACTAAAATAGATGGTAGCGCTGACGGCAAAGCTACCATTACCTACAATTTGACAGATGGAAGCCACTATCAGCTGAAGTGGCTCACTGCAGGCACTGGTTTTGCTGCATTGTTGTTTCCGGATTTATTGCAAACTAGCGAAGGCTTGCTAACCAAAACAGGGTTGCAGCCAGTTAATTATTTGTATCAATTTGGCAATAAAGCAGATAAAACCCGCACAGCGAATTTTGATTGGCAGACTAAGAAGGTGGTTTTGCAAACATCTAAGGGTGCTAAAACAGAAGAACTACCAGAAGGTACGCAAGATTTGCTAAGCTTTATGTATCAATTTATGTATGTTGCGCCTTTGCAAACCATGCAAATTTCTATTGCAACGGGTAAAAAATTAACTACTTATGATTATAGCTTTGAGGGAGAGGAAAATATTAATTCTTCACTTGGAGAGCTTAAAACTATTCATATCACGCATAACGGAATTGATTCGGATGAAAAAACAGAACTGTGGTTGGCAATAGATTATCAGTATGTACCTGTAAAAATCCGTAAAATAGAAAAAAATGGCAATGTGGTCGAAATGGTAGCAACACGCATTAATACTAATCGCCCAACAGTAAACAACTAACTTTAAAAAGATAAAAATGAACGCAAATTTAATTCGTCAGGCCGCCGTAGTGTTGGCAAATTTACTCGATTTTAATAGCCCTGCCGATGCTAAGTTGAGTGATTTTTTCCGTAACAATCGCGAACTTGGCACTAAAGATCGCGCCTTCGTGGCTGAGAGCGTTTATGGCGTGCTACGCCGCTTGCGTTATTTAAGCACAGTCACTGCCAATGAAGAACACGACCCTGACGATGCGCGTAAGCTCATATTGGCTTGGTTGTTGCGCGTGCAGGGTAAAAGCATTCGCGAGATGGAATCGGTATTAAACGAGCAGCAAACCGAGTGGGCGCACACCATAAAAGCTAAATCTACCGAGAATTTACCACTGGCTGTGCAGGCTGATGTGCGGGATTGGCTGTGGACTAAGCTGGTAGCGCAATATGGCGAGGTGGAAGCGCTGACGATTTGCCGCAGCATGCACGAGCAAGCGAGTTTAGATTTGCGGGTGAATACCATTAAAGGCAATCGCGAAGACACACTTAAAAGAATGTTGGCAGAAAATACTTCTAACGAAAACACCATCGAAATCACACCGCATTCCCCCATCGGTATTCGCATGCCAGGCCGCATGAATATTAGCAAGCACGTGCTTTTTACCGAAGGTAAAATTGAGGTGCAAGACGAAGGCAGTCAGCTTCTAAGTTATTTAGTTGCGCCAAAACGCGGCCAAATGGTAGCGGATTTTTGTGCTGGCGCTGGTGGTAAAACGCTGGCAATTGGAGCGTTGATGAAAAACACAGGCCGTTTGTATGCGTTTGATGTTTCTGAGCGGCGCTTACAGAGTTTAGGTCAGCGCTTAAAACGTTCGGGCTTATCCAACCTACATGCGCAGGTAATTTCGAGCGAGACTGACCCAAAACTTAAGCGCCTTAACGGAAAATTTGACCGTGTATTGGTCGACGCACCTTGCAGTGGCTTTGGTACTTTGCGTCGAAATCCTGACCTTAAATGGCGATTTGAAGAAAAAGATATTGCAGAGTTAAATATCAAACAAACCAATATTTTAGCGCGCGCGGCCAAACTCACCAAAGCGGGAGGGCGCTTAATTTACGCCACTTGCAGCTTATTGCACGACGAAAATGAAAACATTGCCGAAGCGTTTTTAAGTGCCCATCCAGAGTTTAGTTTAATGCCTGCGAATGAAATTTTAGCGCAACAACAAATTAAATTAGATACTGGCAAATATTTAAAACTATTGCCGCATCTGCATGGCACCGATGGTTTTTTTGCAGCAGTGTTTGAGCGCAAAGCAGAAGCTGTTAAAGCAGTTTCTGCTAAAGTTGTAATAAAAGGTACAGAAATTGTTGAAGTCAAGCCTGCTAAAAAAGCGACTGCCAAGCCTAAAACTGCCAAAGTCGTTAAACAGAAAGTAGCAAAAGCTGTCAAACCTAAAGTGACTGGTGAGAAATAGCCATGAAACTGCCTAGCCTCAACATCCAAATATTACTTGGCGCATTTGTTGGAGTCTTGGTTGGCTTGTATTTTCACACATTAGGAGCTGAAAACACGGTTGTTCAAGGTGGTTTATTTGCCTCTAGTCTAATAGGCACGCTGTTTATAGACCTGCTAAAAATGATACTAATCCCACTGGTGTTTTGCAGTATTTCAGTGGGTATTGCCAACTTGCGGCAACATCAACAAATGCACCGTGTTTGGGTGAATACGTTATTGTTCTTTATTAGCAGTATGGCGATTGCCATTGTGCTTGCCTTAGTAGCTGGCAATTACTTTAAGCCAGGCGCAGGCTTGCATTTGGCTATGTTTGCAGATGCTATGCAAAATTTCGAGGCCAAGCAATTACCGCTACCTGAGTTTTTTGCACAGTTTTTACATGGCTTATTTGTGAACCCATTTGCGGCACTGTCGCAAGGCAATATCCTCGCAGTAGTCATATTTGCGCTTATTTTGGGCATCGCGCTGGTGATGGGTGGGCCGCGTTTTAAAAACATACTCGCATTACTACAAGAAGGCCTAGAAATTACTATGTTAATTGTAGGCTGGGTGATGAAATTAGCGCCGCTTGGCATTGCGGCTTTGTTGATTAAACTGGTCGCTGTGCAAGATGCCGCGATGCTGGGCACGCTAGCTAAGTTTGTAGGGGTTGTTGTTGGTACGTTGCTTATTCATGGCGTCATTATTTTGCCGTTGATTTTATATCTGTTTACGGGCAAAACGCCGCTGTGGTTTTGGCGTGGGGCGAGAGAGGCGCTAGTCACAGCATTCGCCACCAGCTCAAGCTCTGCCACGCTACCAATTACCTTGCGCTGCGTCACGCAGCACCTGCATGTTAAGCCAGAAATCGCTGGTTTTGTCGTGCCATTAGGCGCGACGATTAATATGGATGGCACTGCCTTGTACGAAGCTGCCGCCGCGCTGTTTATTGCTAATTTAGCGGGTATCGAGCTGAATTTAGCGCAGCAACTTATCGTCGCTTTTACTGCCATGATAGCCGCTATGGGCGCACCTGGCATACCTAGCGCAGGCATGGTCACTATGGTGATGGTGCTGCAAAGCGTGGGCTTACCAGCCGAAGCGATTGCGATTTTGCTACCAGTTGATAGGCTGCTTGATACCTTACGTACTACAGTAAACGTACAAGGCGATATGGTGGGAAGTCTGGTTGTACAAAAACTCGTGAAATAAATCCAATCTTTGTTGCCAAACTGTGTTGCTTACAAAAAATAACTCCTTACATATACTTTACATATTTATTAAGCATATGCCGCGTCGCTATTTTTAGCTCGCGCCTTGTTTTGCTTAAAAGATTAAATTTATTAAGAAAATAGAATGTTAAATTTCCATAAGGCCGAACTGGTCGATGCCGAAGCCACTGCAAAATTGGTTAACTCTGCCTACCGTGGTGAAACTAGTCGCAAAGGTTGGACTACCGAGGCCGACATTTTAGATGGCTTACGCACTACCACGGCAGAAGTCGGCAAAATCATCAAGAGGGACAATGCCTTTATTTTAATTGGTGTGCTAAAAGATGAAATTGTCGCGACTATTTGTTGCGAGTGGCAGGAGCTCGCCTTTAAAGATACCGTACACTTTGGCATGATAGCCGTGAAGCCTAGCTTGCAAAACAAAGGCTACGGCAAAACACTTATTCAAGCGGCAGAGGCCATTACGCTTAGGGAGTGGCGCGTGGTGGGCTTTCACATGGCAGTCATTTCTATTCGGCACGAGCTGATTGCGTTTTACGAGCGGCTTGGCTACAAACGCACAGGTGAGTTTGCCGAGTTCCCAGAAAATTCAGCGCTCTGGCAGCCTAAAGTAGAAGGGCTTAATTTGCAGTATTTGGCAAAGTTGGTTGAGGTGAAAAAGTTAGTGCTTTGATTGATGGACTACACATTTATTTTGGCCCTTTCTTTTTATTAATTTTCTTAGCAAGGGCTACAGCTTTTACTCGTTTCTTATCAAATATCTCTACTAGTAACTCGCTCATAAGTTCATAAGAGTCCAGTACATCGTCAAGACTAACCTCATGATTGCTGTGGCTACCAGCATTTCCTAGCCATTTCACTGCATAGAAAATTTCTTTTATGTGGGCATATTTACTTGGAAGAAGGTCAATGCGACTATGGAGTGTTAGGAAACTTCTTTTATTATTCTTAACATTAAACCGTTTAATACCTAGATATGTAAGCAGATGTTCTAATGCAACGCGAATATGATTTGCGGAGGAGGCTGGGTCAGCAAATATCAGTGAAAAAGATTTGTTTATTTCATCATGTACTTCTTGTGAAACATCATTTGGTACATCAAACATCTTTAGGTGGGGTGTAAAATATTCAGGCTTAAAGTAATCCTCATAGTCAACCTCTGTCCGACCGTCCGCATCATAACCATAGTTTTCAGTTACTGATCCCCTGCCAGTGCTAGAAACTATTTCTTTGCATGCTGTATTGCTACACTCCAATAAACAACTATAAACATATTCAATCCACTCTGGCTCCCACGCGTCGTGGTCGCGGCCTTCCGCTGAAAGTTTAGTTTCTTTATGGTTAAAAGTTTCAGTTATTACTTTTAAAACTCCTTTTTCACAAGTTGGACACTGATATTTAGTGACACCAGTCTTGTAAAAAGGGAGTTTGAATGACTTACGTTCCATGAGTTATTCTCCCCATCTTAGTGGTCACCCAACCACTTAACTTTTTGCATCCCACTCATTACCAAAGAATAAGCGGCAGGCACAACAACCAAAGTGAGCAGGGTAGATGAAATCATACCGCCGATAATAGCAATGGATAACGGTTTATTGGTTTCACTACCTGCACTTAAGCCGATGGCGGCAGGCAGGAGTGCCAAGATGATGGTGAGCGATGTCATCACCACAGGCCGCAATCTGACTGGGCAGGCTTCTTTCAGCGCATCGTTAATGCTGGCGCCATTTGCGCGCAACTGGTTGGTTAAATCGACCAGTAAAATGGAATTTTTGGCGACTAAGCCCAGCAGTAATATCATGCCTATCATGGAATAAATATTGAGCGTATTACCCGTAATCAGTAGCGCAACGAGGCCGCCAATAATCGCCAGCGGTTGCGCCAGCATAATAATCAAGGGCTGAATAAAAGAGTTGAACTGACTTGCCAGCACCATATATAGCAGTAAAAACGCCAGTAAAAACACGAATGTGACGTTTTTCATGGTTTTGCCAAACTCTTCTGCTTGGCCTGTAAACTTGATTTTGTAGCTTGGTGGCACTAGTTTGGCGGTGGTGTCTTTTACAACATCTACCGCTTCGCCCAGCGACATATTGGGGTTGGCGTAAAAATTAACGGCATATTGCAAGTCGTAGCGGCCTATCACGGCTGGGCCAAGTTCCGCTTTAAAATTGGCAACGGCATCTAGGCGAACAAGCTCACCGCTACTCGCTCGCAAGTAAATTTTACTTAAATCGGCTGCGTTTTTAAGCGCTTCATCATCGGCTTTTAGGCGGATGTCATAGCGTTGCCCGTCGCTAGTTGTATCATTATATTTAGCCACGTTAATGCCACCTGCATACAAACTAACAGCAGTGGCAATATCATTTGCGCTTAATCCCAGCGCGGCTGCGCGTGCGCGATCAATTTGCATATTAAGCTGTGGTAAATCCAGCTGTACATCCACATCGACTTTGCCCATGTTATCGACATTACTTAAAGTTTGCTGCACCAGTTGCGAGATGCGGCCGATTTCTTCTAAATTGTTGCCAGTGAGGTTAAACTGCAATTTCTCTGAGCGTTGACCGCGTGAAATAGAGCCCGCAGATGGTAACGCGCGCACGCCAGGAACCACATCAAATTCTTTTTTTAAGGTTTTAATTAAGGCTTGCTGGCTCACATGGCGTTGTTCTTTTGGCTTTAAGCGCACGTTAACATTGCCTTGATTCACTTGCCCGCGCGAGCCCGAGCCTATGGTGGCAAAGTAGCTATCAACCTCGTTCTTGTGGCTGGCAATCACGGCTTCAACCAATTTTAAACGCGAATCGGTATACTCCAAACTTGAGCCTAAAGGCGTTTTGATGCTGACGCTAAAGCTGCCTTCATCAGATTCTGGTACAAAATCTTTTTCTACATATTTAAGTGAGATAAACCCAAACAAGCCTACAAATATTGCAGTGATTAACAACACTAAACCGCGATGATTTAGCGCAGTAAATAAGAGTTTTTTGTATTGATTTTCAAATGCCGTTAAACCTTTGCCAAGTGCGTTATAAAGTGCATTTTCAGTAGGTTTAACGCTTAAATATCGCGAGCACAGCATGGGCGTTAGTGTGAGCGACACAAATAATGATATCAGCACGCCTGCGGTAACCACCACTGCAAATGATTTAAAAAACATACCGATAATGCCATCCATAAAAATAACGGGTGCAAAAATACACACTAAAGACGCAGAAGATGCCAATACGGCAAATACCACCTCGTTACTGCCAATTACCGTGGCTTTGGTGCGGAATGCGGCGACCGCTTGGCGATTGTTAAAATCCACATCACTTAACTTCATGTCGGCCTCTCCAGACATGTGGCGCAAAATGCTTTCGCGCACCACAATTGCATCATCAACCACCACACCAATGAGCAGCAGCAAGGCGAGCAAAGTCATGCTGTTAAAAGTGTAGCCAGCAAAATACATGACGGCGATGGCGCCTAAAAGTGAAACGGGAATCTCTAAACAAATCATCATGGTAGAACTAAATGAGCGCATAAAAATCAGCACGATAAGCGCGGCAAACAGCGTGCCTTCAACTAAGTGCTCTTTGAGTGAGCCCACTATTTGATTAATAAAAATAGAATCATTGGTCGATATATCAAGCGACATACCAGCTGGTAAATTGGGGCGAATGTCGTTTTCTAACCTGCGTTCAACTTCGTTAATAATCTCCAGCGTATTAGTATTGGCAACTTTTACCATGCCAATGCCTACCGTAGGCTTGCCGTTGTAGCGTGCTACCTGCCTATTGTCTGTGATGCCATCTTCTATGCTGGCAATGTCTTTTAAGTGAATGGCGCTGCCCGCTTTGCTAAGCACCACTAAACTGGCTAAATCTTTAGTGTTGTGAAACTCTAAATCAAGCTTCAATAATTGCTCAGCTTGTTTGCTCACTAAAAAACCACCTGGTAGTTGTATGTGCTCGCGATTAAACGCAGTGATTAAGTCATTAGCAGTGAGTTTGTAAGCCGCCATACGCTCTGGCGAAACAATCACGCGAATCACGCGGTCGCGACGACCACCAAGTTGCACCTCACCCACGCCGTTAATTGTTTCAAATTTCTTTTTGAGCACATTATTAGCGTATAAATTAAGTTGCTGAATGGTACGGTCGCCACTTAGCGCAAGCCAAATTACTGGTGTTGCGTTGGTATCTATTTTTTGTACGATGGGGGGGTCGGTATCTGTAGGCAAACGCTTAAGTATTTGATTTACTTTAGATTGCACTTCGTTATACGCCACATCGATATTTTTATTGAGTGTAAAGGTAATACTTACGCTAGAAAAACCTGGTGAGGATGAAGATTGAATATGGTCAATCCCTGGTGTGGTATTGACCGCTGATTCAATAATGCTGGTGATGGAGGTATCGACCACATCTGGATTTGCACCACGCAAGGTGGTATTGACTGTAATCACAGGAAAATCAACGGATGGAATGCGGTCAACCCCGATACGTTGATAAGCGATGAGGCCGAACAGCACAATAACCGCTGAAAGCATCCACGCAAGGACGTGACGTTTAATGGAGAGTTCAGGTAGCGACATAAATTACTTACTTATTTTCACAGGTGCTTTATCTGTTAAAAAGCCTGCGCCATCCACCACGATGGTGTCATTGTCGTTAAGGCCTTCTAGTACTTCAATTAAACCATTTTGGCGTAGCCCAGTTTTTACCACAGCTTGATTAGCTATATTATCGCGTACTACATAGACGACCTCACCTGCAGGGCGCAATACCAAGCACTGCTCTGGTATCATCATGGCGGCAGCTTGTTCACCTAAAATCACTGTGCCAGTGACACTAGCGCCTGGCTGCCAGCCTTCAGCATCTACCACATCTGCAATCACATCTACAGTGCGATTATCTGCAGTAATCATCGGTTTTAATTCATGAATCACAGTCTCAACTGCGTGGGGTGAAGTTGGTGTTGTCAAACGTATTTTGAGGCCAGCTTTAAGTACCGCGCCTATGCGTTCAGGAAAAGGCAGATGCGCGCGCAAATGCTGCGTGGAAACAATTTGCACAATTGGGTCGCCTACGCGCAAAAAATCGCCAGGCCCAGCTTGCCTAGTTTCTATCGTACCGCTTACTGGCGCATAGACTTTAGATTTACTACTGTTATGGTTAATGCTCGCTACGCGGGCTTTAGCAGCTTCTAATTGTTGCTTTAGCACGCTTTGTTGGGCTGTATCGTTATCGACTGCATTTTGTGAAATAAAATTTTTATTGGCAAGCGCTTGGCTGCGCGCCACGATTTTAGTTTGGTTATCTATTAAAGCCTGAATACGCGCGATTTCGGCTTGCGCCTCGTTTCGCTGCATGCCAAAGTCTGTGGCATCCAAAATGGCTATCAGCTGCCCTTGTTTGACTTGTGTGCCAGGCGTTACGTGCACACTCACGACGCGTGCCGCGATTTCAGATGCAATAGTGGGGTCTGTAATGCCTTCTAACGAACCTACGGTTTCCTCAGTCATTTCTAGTGAAACATTTTTTACTTTAGTTACGGTGACAAGTGTTGCTTTAGCGCCATTTTTGTCCGATTTATCAGCTGATTTATCGTCTTTTGCACTACAGGCAACGACAAATAGACTCAATAAGCCGATAAAAAAGTAAGAGTAAATTTTATGCATAGTATGTTTTTATAAATATTAAATAGTTTTAATTTTTTTCCAGTTAAAACAAGGTCCTGGGTCAGTTTTACGGCCTGGCGCAATATCTGAATGTCCTACAACATGTTGAATGGGATAGGATTTTTGCAAACAGCTAAGCAGTGATTTCAGCGTTTTGTATTGCGTATTTTCAAACGCATCAAAGTCACTGCCTTCCAGCTCTATTCCGACCGAGAAATCGTTGCAACGTTCACGACCCTGCCAGATTGATACACCCGCATGCCAAGCGCGTTGCAAGGTTGACACAAATTGCATCAATTCACCATCGCGTCGAATGAAAAAATGCGATGATACTTTATGCGTGTGAATCTCTGCATAGTAAGGATGTTCATTTGGATTTAGCTGATTAGTGAATAATTGCACCACGCCAGGACCCTCATAGATATTGGGTGGTAGGCTGATGTTATGAATGACGATTAATTCAACTTTTGTGTTTTCTGGTCGTGCGTCAAAGTTTGGCGATGCGATTTGTGTGGCGGAATCAATATAGCCTGCAGCACTTAATTTTAATTTCTGAATTTTTAATTTTTGGTTGGCCATGCAGGTAAAGGTTTAATCAGCTAAAATTCTGTTTATTAAGTAGTTTATTGTAAAGGTAAAACAATGATTTTTGTGCAGCTTTTGGCGATGTTGCTGGTTATTTTAATTGCGGCGGAGGTGTTTACCAACGCACTGGAGCATTTGGGCGAAAAATTAGGCATTTCTGAAGGCGTGACAGGCTCGATTTTTGCCGCAGTAGGTACAGCGCTACCAGAAACCATGGTGCCATTATTGGCGCTACTTGCGGGCACGCAAAATGTGGCAACCAATGAAGAAATTGGCGTAGGCGCCATACTGGGTGCACCTTTGATGCTATCGACACTTTCCATTAGTTTAATGGCTATTTCTGTGTGGAAGCGTCGCGGCACGCAAGGCCATTTGCGCCCGGAGCGCACAGGTTTGCTGCGTGACCTTAATTTTTTCATCATGGCTTTTAGTTTCGCTGCAATTGCAATGTATGTGCCGCATACATTAAAGGTAGTGCGCTATGGCATCGGCGCCAGCATGGTGATGATTTATTTTGTGTATGTGATGATGACGATTCGCGCATCGAAAGCGCTGGTGGAGGACGGGCATGCGACTGAAGCTGAAAGTGACATGTTTTTATGCAAACTAGGTTTGCCAAATAATATGTTAGTGGTTCTGATTCAACTTTTATTGGGTTTGGGTTTGTTAGTGGCTGGCGCGAAGGGTTTTATTAATGGGGTTGAAGCAGCCTCACAAATCATGGGCATTTCCGCGCTGTTGTTATCTTTGTTGATTATTCCAATCGCTACCGAGTTACCCGAAAAAGTAAACAGTATTTTATGGATACGCAAAGGTAAAGATACGTTGGCGTTTGGCAATATTACGGGCGCGATGGTGTTTCAAGGTACGTTACTGCCAGCCATTGGTATTATGCTCACGCCTTGGGTGCCGCGCAAGGAGGTGATTTGGGGCATTGTCATTACGCTCATTGCAGCACTTTGGATACGCTATTTGATGGCCAAAGGAGGCATCAAGGTGTGGCATTTACTGGTGAATGGCGCACTGTACCTGACTTATTTAGCGATAGTTTTATTGTAATTAAATTTTTTAGTGATGCGCTAATTAAATCATTTTAGGCATGCCTGCGAGCCGCATGGATATTGGTTTGCAGGGCAGCATGTTTAAAGCTATTTTTCGTCTTCAATCTCTTCATCTGACTCACCTTCTACCTCTTTAGACAAGCCTAGTTTAACCAGCCTATATCTTAAGGTTCTAAAGCTTACACCTAGCAACTTGGCCGCGGCTGTTTTGTTATTGTTGGCTTTGTCTAGTGCTTTCAAAATCGCGCGTTTTTCAATGTCTTCGAGATATTCTGGTAAACCGATTTCTAAATTTTGTTTAGGGTCGAAATTGACGTTTTCTTCGCTTTTCGCCTTATATTCATTGCCCATAAATAAGTCATCTGAGCTTATTTTTTGGCCATCACACAAGGCCAGTGCACGTTCTAGCATGTTTTCTAGTTCGCGCACATTGCCTGCAAAATGTAGTTCAGAGATGAGTTTATTGGCACTTTCTTCAAGTGCAGGCACGGAGATTGATTGCGCTTCACATAATTTTTGCAATAATTTTTGTGTAAGCTCGGGAATATCTTCTGGGCGATCCCTCAACGCTGGCATTTTGAGCTGAATCACATTTAAACGATAATACAAATCCTGCCGGAACAAGCCTTGCTCCATCAAGGTGCTTAAGTTTTTGTGTGTGGCACTAATAATGCGAACGTCGACCGCTTCTTCTGACGTGCCACCCACAATACGAACTTTTTTCTCTTGAATTGCGCGCAATAACTTAACTTGCATGGCGAGTGGTAAATCGGCTACCTCATCTAGGAAAAGCGTTCCGCCGTTAGCCGCTTGAAATAAGCCGATAGTATCTTGTGCAGCGCCTGTAAAAGCACCTTTTTTATAGCCAAAAAATTCACTTTCCATCAAATTTTCGGGTATTGCACCGCAGTTAACAGCAATAAAAGCTTTGTCACGTCGTGAACTGTTGCTATGAATGAGTCGTGCCGCGAGCTCTTTACCGCTGCCCGATTCGCCACTAATGTAAACGGGCGCTTGGCTGCGTGCAAGCTTTTCAATCATCGTGCGCACATAATCCATGGCAGGTGAATTGCCGATTAAATCAGCCGTATTGTGAGTTTCCTTTACGTCAGAGCTGGAAAGCTTAAGCGCAGATTCTACCAATGGGCGCAATTGTTTAAGTGAAATAGGTTTAGTCAAATAGTCGAAGGCACCTGCTTTTAAGGCAGAAACAGCATTTTCTGCACTTCCATAGGCAGTAATCACCGCCACTGGCAAGCCGATATAATTGGCTGAAATATGTTGTACTAGCTCTAAGCCCAGGCCATCAGGTAAGCGCATATCAGTTAAACACAAATTGTAGGTTCTTTTGGCAAGCAATTCTTTTGCCTCTTCCACGTTAGAAGCGCTATCAGCCCTAATATCCATGCGCTCTAGCGTCAATACTACCAGTTCGCGAATATCAGTTTCGTCGTCAACTACCAAGCAATTAAATTGTGCCATTAAAATTTAAGCCTTTTCCTAAACCTTTTTAAGATGCATGATAAATTGTGAGCCAGTCTCTAAAGCGTTATAAAGCAATTTTGCACCATTGGCATCGGCCAATTCGCGTGCGATATAAAGCCCAAGCCCAGTACCAGATTTTTCAGTAGTGAAAAATGGCTCAAATAAATGGCTCTGAATGCTTTCAGGCACGCCATCTCCATCATCAATAATTTCAATATGCACGGTTTTTGTTTTTTCTGTCGAAGTAAGTATTAATTTTAAGCTACTTTCAGTTTTTTTACAGTGACGCCAACCATTCTTACACAGGTTCCACAAAATTTGATTTAAATGCCTGCGGTCAAATGAAATAACTGTTTCTGCGTTGATTAAAGTAAGTTTAAAGCAAGTGTCTGGGATTTTTTCTACTGCACAAAATTGGGTATAAAAATCCAGCATAAAATTTTCTAAATGGATTGCTTCCTGGTTGGTGCGATCGCGCCGATTCAGCTCCAATACATCTTTAATAATTTGATCCACGCGCTGTACATTATCACTGATAATTTGTAGCATGCGTTTGGTGCCAGGGTCAGTGTCATCTTCTTGCAAAAGTTGCGTAGCGTGGCTGATGGCGCTAAGTGGGTTACGAATTTCGTGCGCAATATTGGCAGTTAAGCGACCAAGCGCGGCCAGCTTTACTTGGTGCGCTTGTGTTTGCATTTGTGACCAATCTTCAATAAAAATGACTGCGCCTTGACGGCGATTTTCTGAAATAGGTAAAAACCGAAGTCTTAATTCACGTGATAGCGCCGTAAGTTTTAAAAAATTTGGTACTGCACTATTGGTTGGTACAAAACCGTGAGAAGGTTCTTTTTCTTCTAGCCAAAGCTGCATTAAAGTGGCGATTTCAGGTGAAATCTCAATGAGCGTTTTTTCTTGCCAATTTTTGAGGTCACTGTTTTTAATGTCCAAGCCAAGTAACGTTTCTGCCTGTACATTGCTGTGTTTGATTCGAAAGTCTTGGTCTACTACTAGTACGCCATCTTGCATTTCATGCGTAATTAACGCATTTACCTGCGCCAAGTTTTGTACATCTAAGCCACGCTGCGAGGCTAACAATTCACTTTCTTTTGCACGTTTAGCTAAGCTGTAAGCTAGCCAAGCAGTGGCGAAGCAACCTAAACTGAGTAAAACAGCTGGGGAGTAAGTACTGGCAGATTGATCAATTAATAAAATACGATACGATTGCTCAAGCAGTATACCAATACTGGCAATAGCCGCATAAAATAAGGCTAATCGACCTTCGCTAATTAAACTAGCGCTAGCGATTGCGATAACTAATAATAGACCAATGCTACTTTGGCTACCTTCTTGCGCATGCATCATGAGCACAATAAATATAATATCGATGATAATTTGAATCGGCAGGTTGACTTCAATATTGGGGGTTTCAAACCAAGTAAAAACGGCGGATATGATGCTAAAAATAAAATAACCAAGCACAAAAGCAGAAAAAAGGTCTGCATTGGCGTTTTGCCACCAATGATCATTATTTAGGAGGTCTTGCGTTGCCAAGAGTAACAGCGCGACTAATAGCCGATAAGCATTATATAGCTTAAGAGTACGCCAGCGTGTGGCCGTTACATTGGCATGTAAGCTAGCAATTAAGTCAATCGTCATGCTATTTTTTCGCACTTTCATTTTTTATGCACTCAGGGTTATTGCAAATGATTTTGTTGTCTTTCATTTGACTTTCACTCTCTGGCACATGGCAACCGCAATGTGTGCACTGTACAATTTTTTGTTCTGGTTTCCCCCCCATCTCAGCTTGCGCTGGCTTGCTATTGGCGTTAGCAACAATGCGTTTAATGATCTGGTAGAGTATCCAGCCTAAAATGATGAGTATCAAAATGCGTGCCATAAATACTTTAAACTCCCAATTGAACCAAGTATACGGATTGTAACCAAAAGCTAAACTTATACAAGTTAGTATAAAATCTAAAGCTGATATAATTACGATACCAATTAAATAACAAAACTCATGGCAAGTTCTCAAGAATTATCAGATTTTTTGCGAGATGTGGAGCGCCGCGCATTTAAGCAAACTGTGTATGCTGTGCGTGATGATCACGCTGCGTTAGATATCGTGCAAGATGCGATGCTAAAGTTGGCTGAAAAATATGCCGATAAACCTGTAGCCGAGTATCCAATGCTTTTTCAGCGCATCTTGCAAAATACCATGCGCGATTATTGGCGCAGACAAAAAGTACGCAATCTTTGGACGACCCTACTTTCTTCATTTGGCGCGGGTAAAGATGGCGAAGAGGATCATGATCCGCTCGATAGTATTGATGTTGAAGATGAGTCGGATAATCCCATCGTGCAATTGGAGCGTAGTCAGACCATATTAATTATTGAAAAGGCACTTGAAAAGCTACCTTCACGTCAACGGGAGGCCTTCATATTACGTTATTGGGAGGACATGGATGTTGCAGAAACGGCCGAAATGATGGGTTGCTCTCAAGGTAGCGTAAAGACGCATTGTTCGCGCGCCGTACACACATTAGCGGCAATATTAGAAAAACAGGGTTTAGGTAGCAGAGCAATATCGAAATTCGGAGTAGAAACATGAGCATAGATAATCAAGATTTAGAAAATAGCGAGTTAGACTCGCAAGTCAATTTAGATGGACAAGCCAAGCAAATAGCGGGCTTGTTAGATGCGCACGCCAATCGATTGAGTATGCGCACACTTAAGCAGTTAGAAAATGGTCGTGAGCGTGCGGTTAAACTGCATACCCAACAAATTTCAGGTGTGAATGCGAACCATGATGGTACTTTGAGTGGGATTTTTTCTTGGGCAGAACATCATCGTATTGCTAGCACTGGATTGATATTAGGCGCAATTATTGCAGGATTCGTTATAATTCAATCATTTAGCCACAAGGAATCTAGTGATGCGTTTTTATTGAGCGCAGAGCTCCCTCCTGAAGCTTTTGTGGATAGAGGTTTTGAGCCCTTTCTAAATGATGGGCAAGCTAAGTTATAACGAGAAAATTTTTTAGAATTGACTAAAAAGAAATAGTGATTGAATGAATAAAATTTTATTGTTGTTGGCAATGGTTGCAACCAGCCTACAGGCGGGTGATTTTGCCTATTCTAAAGAAACTACTTTAGTTGCAATGGGAGATATTGGCAGTATTAAATCCTCTTTAAATGAAGGTGCTGGCGGTGAAGTGCCAATGCAATCTTGGAGTCAACTCTCTGACGAACAGCGTAAAGTATTAGCGCCGCTAGGGTCAGAGTGGGATACCTTGAGACCTTGGCAACGTGAAAAAATGTTGGATATTGCTAAAGACTACCCAAAAATGGATGCGCAAAAACAGCTGCGTGTGCAAAAGCGTCTAAATAGTTGGAGCCGCATGACGCCTTACGAGCGTGAAAACGCACGTAAACGCTACCAACAATTCCAAGCACTTGGTCCAGAGAAAAAAGATGAAGTAAGAAAAAAATGGGCGGAACATCAAAGATTACCTGAGGCAGAACGTGAGAAATTACGTAAAGATACTGTTGAGTGGGACTATGAGCCGGATTTGGAATAATTGATTGCATAGCAACCTACAGCCCACTGTTTTATGGTGGGCTTTTTTACTTTTAGAATAAATACACAGAATGCATATATGGTGACTCAAAATACTACACGCCTTCGGCTTTTTGCTGCTTGTGTTTACGAACTGTTGTTGCTCATTGCATTATGGATGCTGTGTACATGGATATTTATAAGATTGTTCGGGGACGCCACGTCACCCTATAAACTTTTTTACTTGAGACTGTTTTTATGGCTAACAACAGGCGCTTACTTTGTGTGGTGTTGGAGTAAAACGGGCCAAACTTTAGCCACCAAAACTTGGAAAATTAAGCTAGTAAATCAGCAGAATATAGCCTTAGGCATACAACAAGCAATGATTAGATATACTCTGGCAAGCGCATCAATACTGGCTTGTGGACTAGGCTTTTTTTGGATTTTTTTGGATAAGGACAGCTTATTTTTGCACGATAGATTGCTGAAAACACGCTTTATAAAGCTAGCTTAAATTCGTTAACAGCGCTCGACTATCTACGCTCAATCATAAACAACAAACTCAAGCCTGCGACTAAGAATAGGATCGTCGGTGTAATCGCGCTCATTAAAGGTGGCCAATCGTTTAGTACGCCCAAATGAATAAATACGCGGTTCATAATTTGATAGGCCACGCCTAGCATGACGCCAATAAAAATCTTAGTGCTGGTGCCGCCAGCGCGCTGTTGTAAAAAGCCAAAGGGTAACGCTAAAATCACCATTACTATACATGCTAGCGGGTAAATCATTTTTGACCAAAGTGCGACGTCATAGCGTGTCGTTTTTTGTTTGTTAGTCTCTAAGTGGTTGATAAATGAATACAAGTTCCATGCGGACATCTTTTCAGGAGCCACTAATAGCACGTTTAATAATTCGGGCCGAATCAATGATTTCCAATTGGCTTTGTTAAAAAACTGGGTTTGAACGTTGTTTCGCTCGATTTTTTTAAAAGTATTAAATTTAGTTTGTGTGACCTCAGATAAATTCCATTTTTCGTCTACATAATCACCTTTCTTGGCGATACTAATACTACGCAATTTAAAATTTTCATCAAACTCATAAATATGTACATTCAATAAACTTGCGTCGGGTAGCACAGTTTCTACATTCACAAAGCTTTTGCCATCTTTTACCCATAAGCCAGACCTAAAATCTTGTGCGACGACAGAATCAGTAGCTTTAATACGCATGCGCTGCGCCATTTTTTCGCTAATCGGTGTAATGAGTTCACCCACTAGAAAAGTAATCACCGTGAATAATAAACCAACTTTAAGCAGAATAAAGCCAATATTGGCTAGAGATAAACCACTTACACGCATCACCACGAGCTCAGAGTTGCGTGCTAGTGTGCCAAGGCTATACATCATGCCAACTAGCACAGCCACGGGTACTACATCGTATATATGACCAGGAATACTGAGTAGCACAAATATCAACATTTTACTGATACCGTAATTGCCTTGGCCAAGACTATCAAGCTCTTGAATTAGATCGAAAAACGAGAACATGGCAAGTAAGCCGAGCATAATCATCAAGATATTGATGCTGGTTTCTTGCCAAAAGTAGCGATTAAAAATTTTCATTCTGCTTTAGTTTTTTTCCATAAGTCAGAAAAGCTAGCTGGAAGTCTTGGTATTAATGGTAGCAAATGATTGCGTCTATAAAACATATAAAAAGTAAGGGCTAAGAAAAACAAATGCACAGGCCACAGACCTATCATGCTATTCAGTCTGCCCTGAGTTACCCAAGCCTGAAAAATACTTAAGATATTGTTGTAGATAATGTAAATAACAATCGCAAAAATAAGGTTGAGTGAGCGCCCAGCGCGCGGATCAACAAAACTTAAGGGAATAGCCAGTAGGACCAATACTAGCGCAGAGATAGGTATGGCCATTCGCCATTGCAGCTCTGCTTTATTGCCAGAATCCGTGTCTTGCAATAACTGCTTGGTGGATATAGCTTGCCTTGTATAAGGCTCTGGTGCAGCCTCTTTGGTTTGAACGCGAATCGCATAACGCTCAAATTCGGTAGTAGAAACTTCAGCAGAGTTCGGCTTGCCTTCATAGCGACGGCCTTGTTCTAGCACTAAAAAATTATCATCATTTTTTTCTTTTTTGCGGCTGCCGATACTTGCCACTACCACGCCAGTTTTCTGGTGCTGTATCGATTGCACGAAGATATTTTTAACTACATTGCCAAGCTCATCAAAGCTTTCTACGAAATAGACGCGATCGCCACTGTTAGATTCTTTAAACACGCCTGGGCTGATAGAAGATAGCTCATCACGACTTTTAAGTTGCACCTTGTAATCTTGCCCTTTTTGTGTGGCCCAGGGCATTACCCATAAGCTTAGTAGCGTAATCACTACCACCACTGGTACGGCAAAAGTTAAGATAGGGCGTATCCAGCTACTGAGCCCCAGCCCTGAGCTAAACCATATCACCATTTCAGAGTCGCGATGCCAGCGCGAAAGTGTTAGTAAAACCGATAAAAAAATACTTAATGATAAAATCATGGGCAAAAATTTCACCATGTTAAAGCCGAGTAAAGTGTTGATTGCGTCATTAGGTAAGATACCTTTTGCAGCAAGCTGCACCAAATAGCCCGCACGTTGCGCGATGACAATGCCGATGAGAATTAAGAACATAGCACCAGCAGTGCTAACAAGCTCATGCGATAAAGATTTTTTAAATATTTTCAATTTTAATATTGTTCAATTTTGCGCTTTGATTTCAAGTCAAAACGCTAGATAATTACTTATTAAAGTAAGTTAGTTTAAATTTAGTTAAAAAGGACGCACAGTGGAATTTAGCATAAAAAATGGAAATCCAGAAAAACAACGCACTGATTGTGTGATTGTAGGCGTATTTGAGGGCGGAAAATTAAGCGAAGCCGCAAAAAGTTTAGATATTGTCTCAAATAAAGCCATCAGCGCAGTATTAAAAAGTGGCGATATGGATGGCAAACTAAGCACAACGCTGGCGCTACACAATCTTGCAGGGGTTGCCGCATCGCGCGTTTTGTTGGTGGGCTTAGGTAAACCAGCCGAGTTTACCGAGAATCAATATCGCCAAGCGACACGCGCAGCGGTTAAAGCGCTGCCAAAAGGTGTTACTAGTGCGGGTTTTTTCTTTGCTGAGATTGCCATTAAAAAATCTGACATTCATAGTAAAGTTGCTCAATTAGTAGAAGTAGTGATGGATGCGACTTACCAAGTGAATGCAATAAAGCTTAAAAAAGCTGAGCCAAAAAACCTGAATAAAATTGCGATTTATGTAGAAAAATCTGAAACTACACTTGCGAAAGCAGGCGTGAAACATGGCTTGGCGATTAGTTTAGGCGTAAGCTTAGCTAAAGATTTAGGCAATTTACCACCCAATGTTTGCACGCCAACTTACTTGGGCGAGCAAGCAAAAAAACTGGCCAAAACTTATGGTTTCAAAGTGGAAGTCTTAGATAAAGCAGAAATTGAGAAACTCGGTATGGGCTCATTTTTGGGCGTCGCGCAAGGCAGTGTGGAGCCCCCGCGCTTTATTATTTTGCAGCACTTAAAAGGTAAAAAAGGCGCAAAACCAACCGTGTTAGTGGGCAAAGGTATCACGTTTGATACGGGTGGCATCTCGCTGAAACCTGGCGGCGATATGGATGAAATGAAATATGATATGTGCGGCGCAGCGAGTGTACTAGGCACATTTAAGGCCATTGGCGAAATGAATTTGGCGATTAATGCGGTTGGTTTAATCGCAACTTGCGAGAATATGCCCGATGCGGGCGCGATTAAACCAGGTGATATTTTAACCAGCATGTCAGGCCAAACGATTGAAGTGCTGAATACCGATGCAGAAGGACGTTTGATTTTATGTGATGCTTTGACCTACGCTGAGCGCTTTGAGCCAAGCGCTGTGGTAGATATTGCGACGTTGACAGGTGCTTGTGTAATCGCATTGGGGCATCATCCAAGCGGCCTATTCAGCAACAAAGATGCGCTTGCCGCAGAATTGTTAGCTGCGGGTGAGAAATCGCACGACCGCGCTTGGCACATGCCTTTGTGGGAAGAGTTCCAAACACAGTTAGACAGCAACTTTGCTGACATGGCCAATATTGGCGGGCGCGCTGGCGGTAGTATTACCGCGGCTTGCTTTTTATCGCGCTATACAAAAAAATACGATTGGGCGCACTTGGATATTGCAGGTACTGCATGGAAAAGTGGAAAAGAAAAAGGCGGAACAGGTCGGCCAGTACCACTCTTAACAACATTTCTCGTGCAACGAGCAACAAAGCTATAGTGCAGCGTACGCAAAAAGCAAATAGGTTGTGTAAATTAGTGCTGAATTTAAGTATGGTTAAGTAGATTATGACGCGTATTGATTTTTATTTTAATGTAACTGATAAGCAACAGGCCACCTTAGAAATAGTGCAATCTGCTTTATACAAGCGCCGTCAGGTGACCATTTTTGCCAAGGATGAAAACATGGCAAGCGATTTAAGTGTAAATTTGTGGCAAAATAAACCCGAGATTTTTTTGCCAAATGTGTTGGAAAATCATGAGTTAGCTGAACAAACGCCAGTGGTCATTTATTGGCAAGAAAAACCATTACTTCAGGATGATATGTTGATTAATTTAGCATCCACCGAGCTTGGCTTTTTTAGCAGGTTTACTCAGTTGGTTGAGTTGGTGAGTGATAGTGAGCAAGATAAAGTGGCTGCTCGAGCACGATTTAAGTTTTATCGCGATAGAGGCTATGAGATTAAGAGTATTAATCATGCTCAAGTTAAAACTGAATAGGGGTTTTATGAATAGAGAACACGGTGGCAGATAAAAAAATACCTTTACTTACTGATGTCTATCAACCCAAGACTACCCTAGTAACGGGAGCTCAGGCTGAAAGTAAACAAGTAAGGGTTGACGACCCAGCTTTCATCACTCCAGAGCTGATTGCGCGAGTTATTGCACACATCAAGCCCAGGTTAGAAGCGGATATTACAAAGACAGTGACTGATAATCTGCATGATGTGCTTAAAAGTGACCTTATTAAAGCACTTCAGGACGAGATTGTTACAACACAGGCGACTATTGAGTCTAGGACAGTTGATTTTGTAGATAAAACAAAAGCCGATCTTAAAACTGAGTTGCCACGCATGTACCAAAATAGCGCTGATTTGGTGTTTAATAATCTGTCAGAAAATATTTCTGCTTTACAAATTGACGCGACCTCTAAATTCGATGCAACGCTTGCTGAAGTGATGCAAACGTCCGTAGAGGCTGCCAGCGTGCAAATCAACTCGCATGTTGAGACCATGCAAACAGATATCAGTGCGCGAATTGCAAATGAATTAAATCAAGAGATGCAAGCATTTCAAGTGCAAGCTTTAGGCAGTCATCAGGCGCTATTGGGTGAAGAGCTCAATCAAGTATTTCAATCTATAAGCCAGAGTGCGAAAGCTGATCTACAACAACAATTGGATGCTATGCAGGCTGAAGCATTGACTCAAATGCGCACGACGTTTAATGAGGCGATGCCATCTATTTATACTTCTGCGGTGGCAGAGCAGCAAGAGGCAATGACCACAGAGATTGGCGAGAGTCTTAATCAAGAGATGGCTGCTTTTCAGGTAAAGTCTTTAAGTGAGCATCAAGCACAACTAAGTGAGTTGATGACAACAACTTTACACACATTAAATCAAAATTCTAAACAAGAGTTACAGCAACAAATGAGCTTAAATCAAGCTGAAATTTTAGCGCAAATGCGCACTACATTTAGTGAAGCCATTCCTAGTATTTATGCGGCAGCAGCAGAAGAAATGAAGGCTAAGTTTGCTGATGAAATGACTGTGCAAACAATGCAAGTACGGGATAGTTTCTTATCAACGGTAAACGCTGATTTGCCAACAGTACAAGAGGTGATGCGAGAAAATATTCAGCAAGTACTTGCGACTGCATTGCCCACTTTAGAAAATGATTTGCGTCGGCAACTGACAACAGAGTTACAAGATTTATTGCTTAAAGTGAAGTTTGTGTTGCCTAAATAAATTAGTCATTATCAACTAAAACTTTATAAGCGTCAGCGCTCAAAAAATGCTTGGTATCATGCTCGTCATCTGGCTTAAACTTGAATATCCACGCAGCATAAGGTTTGTCGTTAATGCCTTCTGGCGCATTCAATAAGGCCTCATTAATTTCAGTCACCACGCCGTTCATAGGCGCATGCAAATCAGAGCCGGTTTTAACTGACTCCACAATTCCACATGGCCGGCCACTTACAAGCTTGTCACCAACCTTTGGCGGTTCGATAAAAACAATGTCTCCAAGTAAATCTTGCGCGTAATCGGTAATGCCTGCAAGACAATATCCATTAGGCTCCTGGACCGCCCATAAATGCTCTGTGGTGTAATGCAACTGATGTGGAAATTTCATGGTCAGACTAAATAAGGTTTAATTGTTTTTATTTTCGCACAAAGTTGAGTATTCTCATAAAAAGTAAAATGATGTGCCAAAAAAGCGACAAGCAAATAAATCTTAATATTTTTTTTATAAATGTTCGCTAACTAGATGACAGATAACTATTTTTTATATATTATGAAACCAATTGTCATTGAGGTAAAGCTGTCATGGTGAAGTTAATTTTTAAAAAAATAATGTTGTTCTATGTAGCGCTTGCATTAGTAGCATCGCCAGTAGAGCTATTGGCAGCGCATAAAAAATCACATAAACGTATTTATTCAAATCAAAAAAATACCTTAAGTAAAAATAGAATTTCTAGCCGCTATAAAGCTAACACTGGCAGAATTAGTGCAAAAAGAGTCAGTGTTAAATTGCGATCAGCACGTAATTTACAAAGTGCTGATCAACACCAGTTTATGATGGATGAAAGATACGACGGTAGCGGTATCTTGCAGTTAGCATCAAGTAAAGCTTTGATTATTAACCAAAATACTGGCGAGACCATTTTTGCAAAAAATACTAATTTACCTGCACCAATAGCTTCAATCACTAAGCTTATGACGGCAATGGTCATGCTGGATGCAAAACAATCGTTGGATGATGAACTTTATATTTCGGATGAAGATGTTGATTATCTCAAAGGTACAAGATCAAGACTCACGGTAGGTACTAAATTTAGTCGTAGCGATATGCTACAGTTAGCTTTGATGGCATCTGAAAACCGTGCAGCATCGGCTTTGGCACATAGTTATCCAGGCGGCAAATACGCTTTTGTAAAAGCGATGAATGCTAAAGCGCTAGAATTAGGCCTAAATAGCACACATTTTGTAGACCCTACAGGTTTAGATAGTGAAAATGTATCAACTGCGGAAGATTTAGCGAAAATGGTACAAGCGGCTTATCAATATCCAGAAATTAGATTTGCCACCACCAGTCCTTCGCACGAAGTGTATGTTCAAGGTCGAGAAAGTCCTGTTAGTTTTGTTAATACTAATGGCTTAGTACGCGGCGGTGAGTGGGAAATTGGTTTGTCTAAAACAGGTTTTATTAATGAGGCAGGGCGTTGTTTAGTGATGCAGGCAAAAATTGCTGGTGAGCCAATGATTATTATATTATTGGATTCTTACGGTAAGTTAACACGTATTGGTGATGCTAATCGTATTCGTAAATGGATGGAATATAACAGCGAGCCTAAGCCAACCACCACAGGGCAATCGCAACCAGTAATGGTTGGAAAAATTTCTTAAGCGATATCATAGCTTACAAACCTAAAAATGAGCGGTGCTGATTTTATTCAGTGCCGCTTTTATTTTTTAGAGCTAGATTTTTTTGTGGCAGGTTTACTGACTGTAGGTTTCTTAGCTGATGCTTTTTTAGAGGTTATTTTCTTTGCGGCGGGTTTTTTTGCCGTTGTTTTTCTCGCAAATGTTTTTTTGGCAGGTGTTTCTTTTGCTGCTTTTTCGGTCAATAAAGCAAGTGCTTCTTCAAGCGTCAATTCTTCTGGCACCATGCTTTTTGGCAAGGTTGCGCGAATTTTCCCGTGTTGCACATAAGGCCCATAGCGGCCTGCAAACACTTCAATGCGACCTTCACCAGAAGGATGTGCGCCGAGCTCTAGTATTGGTGCGGGCCCAGTATTAGCGGCGGCTAGCAAGGCAACTGCCCCTGCTAAATCAATCGCAAATACGCTCTCACTTTTAGGAATCGATTTAAATTTAGCATCATGATTCACATACGGCCCAAAACGACCAATATTAGCGACGATTTTTTTACCCGTTTCAGGATGCAAACCTAAATCACGCGGCAGTGAAAGCAACATATTGGCAGTATCAATATTGACATCAGCCAGTGGTATTTCTTTTGGAATACTCACCCGTTTTGGTTTTTTCTTTTCGCCTTCAACTGCTACGCCCAATTGCAAATATGGACCATACGGACCATTCATCAAATAAATTTCTTTGCCAGACTCTGTGTCAGTTCCAATTGTTACTGGATCAGCGCCCGCTTGTGCCGTGCCATTCATGCTACGTTTGTAATCGCATTTTGGCTCATCGTTATAACCCGTACAGCCAATAAATGTCCCATAGCGGCTGAGTTGTTTTTGCAGCGGCTTGCCGCATTTTGGGCAAGCTTCGTCTATCAACTCATTGCCTGGCCTATCCACATCGGCTTTGCTGAGTAATTGTGCATTAAAACCTTGCCAGAATTCATCCATCAGCGGAATCCACTCGCGTGAGCCATCAGCAACGCTATCCAGCGCGTTTTCTAGGTTGGCAGTGAAATCGTAATCGACATATTTGGTGAAATGCTCAGTTAGAAATTTGTTCACTACGCGACCAACATCTGTCGGTGTAAAGCGTTTTTTGTCGAGTAAAACATATTCGCGGTCTTGTAGTGTAGAAATAATACTGGCATAAGTAGAAGGGCGGCCAATGCCGTATTCTTCTAAAATTTTCACTAAACTTGCTTCACCGTATCTTGGAGGCGGCTCAGTAAAATGTTGGTCGCCGTAAATTTTTTCTACGTTCAAAATTTCGCCAGTTTCTAAATGCGGCAGTTTGCTTTCGCCTTCTTCTTCCTCATCATCACGACCTTCCATATACACCGCGATAAAGCCTGGAAACACAAGCGTTTGGCCAGTGGCACGGAACAAATTGGCTTCAGAGCCTACTGCTAAATCGACACTCACTGCATCAAATTTGGCGGGTGACATTTGGCACGCCAAGCTACGCTTCCAAATCATTTCATAGAGTTTAAATTGTTCATCGTTTAGATATTTGCGCATGGCCGTTGGGCTGCGAGAAATATCAGTTGGACGAATCGCCTCATGCGCTTCTTGCGCATTTTTGGCTTTGGTTTTGTACATAATCGGCGATTTTGGGAGATAATCCGCTTCGAAGTTTTTCTTTACATATTCGCGTATGCTCATCACCGCCTCAGTCGCCATGCTAAACGAATCTGTACGCATGTAAGTAATCAGGCCAACCGTCCCAGAGCCAATATCTACGCCCTCGTAGAGCTGCTGCGCAACTCTCATTGCTCGCGAAGTGGTAAAGCCAAGTTTACGCACCGCCTCTTGTTGCAAGGTGGATGTAGTAAACGGTGCGGCGGGACTGCGGCTACGTTGTTTTTTCTCTACACGCGAAACTGTGGTTTTGCCAGCGCTGGCAATCAATAATTTACCCACAATGTCCGCTTGTTGATCGTGGTTAATTACCGTAAATTGCTCAACTTTTTCGCCGTTAAATTGAATCAATTTGGCGTTAAAACTGTGCGCGTGTTTTAGCGCATCCAGATGAATCGTCCAATATTCCTGGTTTTTAAATGCTTCAATTTCCAGTTCGCGCTCTACAATCAAGCGCAGCGCAGGGCTTTGCACGCGGCCTGCAGAAAGGCCGCGACGGATTTTTTTCCATAACAATGGTGATAAATTAAAGCCGACCAAGTAATCCAAGGCACGTCGTGCTTGTTGCGCATTCACTAGGTTCATCGCAATATCGCGCGGATTATCAATCGCATGTTTTACCGCTGTTTGCGTAATCTCGTTAAACTCAACACGCTTTAAAAGTTTATTTTTAAGTAAGTTTTTAGCTTGTAAAATTTCGGCAATATGCCAAGAAATCGCCTCACCTTCGCGGTCCGGGTCGGTCGCGAGGTAAATGCTATCTGCAGACTTCACAGCTTTAGTAATCGCATCCATGTGCTTGGCGTTGCGATCAATCACCTCATATTTCATGGCGAAACTGTTGGCAGGGTCAACCGCGCCATTTTTGGGGATTAAATCGCGCACATGCCCGTATGAAGCCAATACTTCGAAATCTTTGCCGAGATATTTTTGTAGTGTTTTGGCTTTTGAAGGCGATTCAACAATCAGTAATTTTGACATTTAAACCTTGAATTTAAGTGCGACTCATTTGAAATTGGCTAGATAATAGCAAGCTAATGCGCAACTAGACAACAAGTTTGAAAATTAAATTGTGTAAAACTCTTAGTGAAAACGGGTGAATTAGTTGCGTGTAAACTCGATTCGTGTGCCGTCATTGCTGGCTAAACTTAAAGCGTTACCTTCATTTGCGATATCACCGAATAGCGGATCTTCGTCGGTTTTCTCGGCTTGGCTTAAGCTTTTAAAATCGTACAAATCGAAATCTGCCAAGTGTGATGGCTCGATATTGCCAATGGCGCGAAAGATATTATTGATGCGGCCGGGCTGCTCAAGCTCCCACTTTTGCAACATTGCTTTGACGTTTTGGCGCTGTAAATTGGGCTGCGAGCCGCATAAATCGCACGGAATAATCGGGAATTCCATTTGCCGCGCATAGCTCGCAATATCTCTCTCGCTGCAATATGCTAAAGGACGAATCACTACATTTTGCTTATCATTGGTAGCGAGTTTGGGTGGCATCGCTTTCATTTTTGCGCCAAAAAACATGTTTAAAAACAGCGTTTCTACAATGTCGTCTCTATGGTGACCAAGCGCGATTTTATTGGCGCCCAACTGTTTTGCGGTGGTGTAAATAATGCCGCGCCGCAGCCGCGAACACAAGCTGCAAGTCGTCGCGCCTTCGGGGATTTTCTCTTTCACCACCGAATAAGTATCGGCTTCAACGATGCGGTAATCCACACCTAAACTTTTAAAATACTCAGGCAAAATATGTGCGGGGAAATTCGGCTGCTTTTGGTCTAAATTCATCGCGATAAGTTTAAAGTCAATCGGCGCGCGCTCTTGCAAC
>JANNFN010000105.1:0-1996 GCA_031379885.1 Methylotenera sp. | reverse complement strand
TCCGTATATGCCTGAGAGGCGCATGGATGTTGCCTTGCAGGGCATGCATTTTAACACATTTTCAGCTTCTAATAAACGCTCTCCGCCAAAATCGGCTGGGATTGCTAGTGTGTTTTCGTCCAGAATTTCACCCGAGTTTTGACCATAAACTCTAGTACTAGAAACAAAAAAAACATGTTGTAGATTTGTATTTTGGCTTTGCGTTTTAAGTACATTTTTTAAGCCAGTGACATAGTGCGCTTGGTAGTTTTCATCGGTCTGCGCGCTGGCGGCGACGCAGTAAATGATAATATTCGGCTTGAGTTTTTCGAGTGTAGAAAGCGTGTTTAGCTGTGTAACATCGGCTTGGATAGTTTGCATACCATGCGGCAAAAGCTTATCACTTTGTCGTACGCCAATCACTTCGTAGTTTTGTTGCAAGCGCATAGCAATGGCGGTGCCTAAATCCCCACATCCCACAATTAGAACCTTATGCATACTTTTGTAGATATTTTTCGGCAAAAAACAAGGCTACTATGGTTTTTCCATCAGTAATTTCACCATTTTGAATCATATTTAGACATTCTTGAAAAGGCGCTTCAAACACAATCAGCGATTCGTCATCATCACGCTGATGCGCACCAGCACTTAAGCCGCGTGCTAAATAAATATGAATAATTTCATTAGAGTAACCAATGCAAGGATGTTGATGCCCAAGCTTGACCCACTCAGTTGCGCTGTAACCCGTTTCTTCCAACAACTCGCGCTGACCTGTCAGCAGAATATCTTCACCAGCATCGATTTTACCTGCCGGCAGTTCAATAAAAACTTGATGCAAAGGATAGCGAAATTGCTTCTCTAGTATGACATTGCCATTGGGCAATATTGGCACTACGACAACAGCACCAGGGTGTGCAACATACTCGCGCTGGCTGGTGTTGCCAGTTGGCAAGCGCACTAAATCACGCTTTACAGTGAGCATGCCGCCACTGGCAATGGTTTGCGAGCTAATGCAATGCTCGGTAAGGTCATACATGATTAAATGGATGCGACGTTAAACGTATCGCATTTATTCACATCACCTGTGTTCAAGCCCTGATTAAACCAACGCATACGTTGCTGTGAAGTGCCGTGAGTGAACGAATCTGGCACGGCGTAGCCTTGCGTTTGTTTTTGCAGCGCATCATCCCCAATCGCCGCCGCTGCGGTCATGGCTTCTTCTACATCGCCCGCCTCTAATATACGATTTGCGCCATCCGCATGATGCGCCCATACGCCAGCATAGCAATCGGCTTGTAATTCTAAGCGCACAGAATATGCATTTGATTCTGCTTCGTTACGCGCACTTTGGCGAGCTTGCTGTACTTTATCCGAAATGCCCATAAGATTTTGAATGTGATGCCCAACCTCATGCGCAATGACATAGGCTTGCGCAAAATCACCTGGCGCATGAAAGCGGTCTTTCATTTCTTGATAAAAACTCAAATCGATATACACTTTTTGGTCGCCAGGGCAGTAAAAAGGTCCCATCCCAGCTTGGCCAGAACCACAGGCTGTTGGCGTTTGGCCGCTAAATAGTACCAATTTTGGCGCAGGATACTGTTGCCCAGAATTTTGAAAAATCTTGCCCCAAGTCTCTTCTGTACTACCTAATACTTTAGCAACAAATTTTGCATCTGGGTCATCTGCAGGAATTGGCTTTGCTTCGACAGGCATATTCTGGCTCATGCCTTGGCCAATATTCATCACCAGTGAAGGATCAACGCCAAAATACATCGCAACTAAAGCCAATGCAATCGTACCAATACCGATGCCTCGCCCGCCGATAGAAAAACCGCCGCCACTGCCGCGCCTATCTTCTACATTACTACTTTCTTGCTGGTCATCTAAGCGCATATATTTAGCCTTTTTTCTATTCGGAATAATTACCTAACTTTTATAAATTAAAAGATAAAACAAAAGCATATTTTTAGCTAGTCTTAGTTAATATATCCTTAAATATTTTTTTGTTTATATC
>JANNFN010000102.1:0-8344 GCA_031379885.1 Methylotenera sp. | reverse complement strand
CTAAATCACCCATTTCGTGGCCATCAGAATTGCTGCCCATAGGCTGGGTAGTTTCCATACCCGTTGGTGGCATTGCAGTCTCAGGTGCACTCACGCTAGTAGCATCTGGGTTGCCAGCTTTCCAATAGATTAAGCCGGCTACAATTGGCACCAGTATAAAAACACTCAATAGTGAATTAAATTTTAAGCTTTTTCCAACTGGCGCTTTTTCATTTTTTGATTTGAGGGCTGATGTAAAAATAATCGTTGCAACTGCGCCCAATATAAAACCTACAATTAACGAAGTTATATTCATGCATCTTCCCCTTGAATATCGTCACTGCCAGCATGTTTTTTAAGCACTCTAAACAGCACAAATCCACCAATAATTAACAATAAAAATGGCCCAAACCATAACAATGCGGTCTCATTATTAACCGGCGGACGATAGCGTACAAAATCGCCATAACGTGCGACTAAGTAATCAATCACTTCTTTATCGGTTTTTCCGGTACGCAATTGCTCGCGAATTTCTTTTCGTAAATCTTCAGCCAGTGGCGCACTTGAATCTGCCAAGGTAGTGTTCTGACAAACCAAACAACGTAACTCTTGTGACATTGCTTTTAAACGTGCCTCAAGCACTGGATCTTCGGCCAATGGTTTGGCTTCACCTGCAAATGCAAGATTTGTACTAAAAAAAATATTTAACGCCAGCAAAAGTAATATGAGTAACTTTTTCATCTTTGCAGCTCTTTCAACAAGGGTACAATTTTTGTAAACAAAATCTCATCAGTGATTGGGCCAATTTGTTTGTAGCGAATGACGCCCACTTTATCGATAATATAAGTTTCTGGTACGCCATAGACGCCATAATTAATGCCAATTTTACCGTCTGCATCGGTGGCTACTTTCTTATAAGGATTTCCGTTTGCAACCAACACAGCTTGTGCCTCCGCATCAGTATCTTTGTAATCCAGACCATAAGTGGAAATTTGGCCAGTCTTTGCCATTTCCATTAATACAGGGTGCTCATCACGACAAGCTCCGCACCATGATGCCCAAACGTTGAGCAACCACACTTGGCCTTTCATATCGGCGCTGTTAAAAGTTTTGCCAACTTCGCCCAAAATAGGCGCTTGAAATACTGGTGCTGGTTTACCGACCAATGGCGAAGGCACTTCATGCGGGTCTAAAAACAATCCTTTAAATAAAAACCCTACCGCAATAAGAAACAAAGCGAGTGGTATTAAAAATTTTGCCATTCTATTCATGCGTAAAAACTCCAGATCATGCCTCAAAAGCCTCTTGAGCTTCCTTAGCCGCTTTTCTATTTACAATGCGGTAGCGACGGTCTGAAAGCGCTAAAATGCCGCCTAGAGCCATGATTATTGCACCCGCCCATATCCATTGCACGAATGGTTTAATGTAAATGCGCACGCTCCAAGCACCATTTTCAAGCGGCTCACCTAGTGAAACATATAAATCTTTAACTACACCTGGCTGTATGTCTGCCTCTGTCATCACTGAGCCTTGCACGGGGTAAAAACGTTTTTCAGGGTGAAGTACTGTAATTTCCTTACTATTACTTAAAACGCTAAATGTACCTTGCGAAGACAAATAATTTGGCCCTGCAATTTCTTGCACGCCTTTAAATAAAAATGACAAATTACCTACTTTAGCCACGTCGTTCACTTCCATGCGGACATCTTGTTCTGATTCGTAACCCTTTACCAAAGTCACGCCTAGAATAAACACGCCTATGCCAAGGTGAGCAAGTAACATTCCGTAAAATGCCAGCGGTATGCCTTTTATATTTTCAAGCAAAGTAGGCGTTGCGGCTTGACGTGTTTTAATTCTGTTGCGAAGCAATATCAAGGTCGTGCTGATAACCCAAATACCTAAGAACACGCCTACAGCGGTCATTAAAGTGATTTTTCCCATAGCAAAAGGTATTAGCAAAGCAGAAAATACACTAATCACGGCGGCAACTCTCAAACGCGTACCAATTTCTGGCAAGCTCGCTTTCTTCCATTTAGCTAGCGGACCTAAACCCATTAAAAATAAACCTGGTGCCATAATAGCCACAAAAACCGCATCAAAATATGGCGGCCCTACTGAGATTTTTCCAGCACCAAGTGAATCCATTAACAGTGGATATAATGTGCCTAATAATACTGATCCCGCCGCCGCAACCAATACGACGTTATTCGCCAGCAACATTGACTCACGCGAAACTACGTCGAACTTTTCACCTAAACCAACGGTTGGCGCCCTTAAAGCAAATAGTAGCAGTGCGCCACCAATGACCACGACTAAATAAATGAGAATAAATAAGCCGCGACCAGGATCAGTCGCAAATGCATGGACAGAGGTAAGTACGCCAGAGCGCACTAAAAATGTACCTAGCAAACTTAATGAGAAGGCACAGATAGAAAGCAATACTGTCCAAACTTTAAATGCATCGCGCTTTTCTGTCACTGCAAGCGAGTGAATTAGTGCGGTACCCACCAACCATGGCATAAACGAGGCATTTTCCACCGCATCCCAAAACCACCAACCGCCCCAACCAAGCTCGTAATAAGCCCATTTACTACCGAAAGCAATGCCCAGTGTTAAAAACACCCATGCTACCGTGGTCCAAGGTCGCGTCCAGCGTGCCCAAGCTATATCTAAACTGCCGTCTAGCAATGCTGCAATCGCGAATGCAAACGCCACCGAGAAGCCTACGTAACCCATATAAAGTACTGGCGGATGAAACACCATACCTGGATCTTGCAACAGCGGATTCAGGTCTCGACCATCCAGCGCCGCAGGTATCAAACGCTCAAAAGGATTGGACGTAAATATAATAAACGCTAGAAAGCCAATACTGACCATGCCCATCACCGCAATCAACCTAATCCTAAAGCTTTCAGGCAGATCTTTAACAAACATGGTCACTGCCATCGTCCAAACTGCTAATATGGAGACCCAAAGCAGCATCGAGCCCTCGTGACCACCCCATAGTGCAGCCAATCGATAGGCTAAAGGCAAGTGCGAGTTTGAGTTAGAGGCAACGTACAGTACCGAAAAATCATTGGCATAAAAAGAATAATCTAAACAAATAAAAGCAATGACAATAAATACAAATTGCGCACGTGCTGCTGGTACGGCTAAATTTGTCAGGGTTGCTTGGTTTTTCCATACACCCATCAACGGCAATGTGCCCTGAACAATGGCAAAACAAAATGCAAGGATAAGTGAAAACTGGCCTATTTCTGGTATCACTTTACATTCTCCTTGGTTTTTGCATCTTGGGCTGCTTTGAGCGCTGCTGCTGCTTCTGGCGGCATATAGTTTTCATCATGCTTAGCCAACACTTGACTCGCTTCAAACAAGCCTTTTTGGTTAAGTTCACCTTCTGCAACCACGCCTTTACCTTCTTTAAACAAATCGGGCAGAATGCCTTTGTATTCTACTAACATTGATTTCGCTGTATCAGTCACTTTAAATTGCACACGCAAGCCATCAGGCAGGCGCTTTAGGCTACCATTTTCGACCAAACCACCAATTCTAAAACTACCAGATTTTGGCGCCTTGCCATTTTCCACTTCAGTAGGCGTAAAGAAAAATACCAAATTACTTTTGAATGAATTAGTGATTAATACGGTGGCGATGACCAATAAAATCAGCCCCACTGCGATTAACCCAAACCTTTTGTGACGTGCTTTCATATTGCTTTACCTTTAACTTTACTTTTCTTTGTAATTAAATTGCTTCTTGCTTAACCATCTGTGTAACTTTTTGGCGACGTTGATTTAGCAGCCACAACTCAATCACCATCACCAAAAAAGTGATGCCAAATGAGCCCCAAACATAGAAGCCATAGCCTCCCATGGCTAAAAACTCGCTGACACTTTTCCAATGCATGCTTTATCCTTTACCTTAATCTTGCCTAAACATAACAGCTTTGCTATCGCGCTCTAAAATCTCGCACCGTACGCGCATTAGAATCACCGCAATGCTATACAACCAAAACCCAATCGCCATAATCAACATGCCTTTAAACATAACAGCGGCCATGGCTGGGGCTTTCATTAGGCTTACAGAGGCGCCTTGATGTAGCGTGTTCCACCACTTCACAGAGAAATAAATAATTGGCACATTAATCGCACCAACTAATGCTAGTACAGCGCTCGCTTTATCTGCGCGGTTTTTATCGTCAATCGCCGCCTGCAACGAAAAATAGCCAATATACAAAAATAACAAAATAAGCTCAGAAGTCAGCCTAGCATCCCACACCCACCATGCGCCCCACATCGGCTTGCCCCAGAGCGAGCCTGTAACCAGTGCAACTAAGGTAAACATAGCGCCTGTAGGCGCAATGGCGGTTGCCATCATATAGGATAATTTCGCATTAAATACTAAACCCATACCTGCGTACAAAGCCATGAGCAAATATAAAAACATAGAAAACCAAGCGGCGGGTACATGTACAAAAATGATGCGGTAGCCCTCTCCTTGTTGAAAGTCAGTTGGCGCGACAAATAGACCAAGGTATAAACCATAAATAATTAATATTGCTGCACTTATCGCACACCAAGGAATTAGCTTGCCTGCAAGTGGGTAAAAAGTTTTGGGCGACGCATATTTAAACCAATTAAAACTTATATTTTTTTCCATAATTTGCTATGCCTTACAAGTATTTCTAAATTATTCTAACGCGATCTTTAATGCTGCTGCTGATGCCAGCGGTGCAAACACTAGCGCCATTGCCAACACTGCGCCAAGCAGTGAAAGTGCGCCATTAGGACTCATGCCAATAGAAACCGCATTCACTGCTCCTGCACCAAAGACTAATACTGGAATATACAATGGTAATACCAGTATTGCGATAAGCACGCCAGTTCCACGTATGCCTAGCGTAAGTGCCGCGCCAATACTGCCTATCAGGCTTAGTGCTAATGTGCCCATTAATAGTGATATGGCCAGTATCTGTAGTTGTGGGTCACTTAAATTAAACTGCAAACCAATCAATGGTGCTACAAAAACCAAAGGCAAACCCGAGAGTACCCAATGTGCCAATATTTTCATTAGCACAATTAACACAGTCGGCTGATTTGAAATCACAATCTGTTCTAAAGTACCATCTGCATAATCACTCGCAAACATTCTTGATAACGAAAGCATGCAAGACAACAACGCTGTTACCCACAACACACTTGGTGCCATCGCACTCAACAATTTAGGATCCGATCCTGAGCCTAACGGAAACAAACTGGCAGCAATGATAAAAAAGAAAAACACTGCAGTCACATCCGACTGGCGCCGCAATGCAACTTTAATATCTCTCGCTAAAATACGATACAGTACAAGAAATGTGCTTAATTGTTTAACGTCATCATGGTTTGCCATTATGGTTTCTGACATTAAAAATCCGGTCTGTTTTGCAACGTTCTAGTAAAGTTTTTTATGCGTCTAAGCGCAATTGTTGAAACTTAGGAACATTCATATCGACCTCCTGATGCGTAGTCATCACGACGATGCCTCCCGCATTTGCGAACGTCTCAATTTTTTGTTTTAGCAACTGAGTTGCATGAGTATCCAAGGCCGTAAACGGCTCATCCAATATCCAGAGCGGCAAATCTTGCAACCACAGCCTTGCGAGCGCTACACGCCGCTTCTGTCCCTGTGACAACATGCGCGTGGGTAAATTCAATCCTTTCGCTAAACCCAGCATTTTAAGTACTTCGGTGGCATTATGCTCAGAAATATTCAGTCCAGATAAGGTAAGTGAAAACTGCAAATTCTCCAAAGCAGTTAAATCTTCTTTAATTCCTGGTAAGTGCCCGATATATAAAACATGCTTGGAATAGTCTTCGGCTAGGGTGTTGATATTTTCTCCACACCAATTGATGCTCCCATCATATGGCTTAGATAGTCCACAAATTGTGCGTAGCAACGTAGTTTTGCCAGAGCCATTTGCACCTTGCAGATACAGCACTGTGCCGTTAGTTAGCTTGAAACTTAACTTCTCAAACAGCAACCTCTCTCCGCGAACACCAACTAAATTATCTGCAGTGAGCTCACGATTAGTTGCTAAAAATCCCATCTATATCCAACAAACATAGATTCACGCGTTGTTTTGGTTTTAGTATCTGTAACAGGATTATCTTCATAACCCCTTTCAAAACCAAGCTCAGCTTCTAACAGACCCGCATCAGTTACTTGGTAAGAAACCCGCAAGGTTGGTGCTACTTTAAAAATTTTCAAATCTTGTAAACTTTTATCACTTTTTTGATGGTAGAAATTGAGCGAGCTGGTAACGTGCCATTTGGTGCGGAATGTCGCCACATTGGTCAGGCCTAGCACCTCGGCGTAATAGCCTGGGTCATCCACATAACTGCCATTAATTACTGATGTATCATCAGCAAATATGGTGTTATTGCCTATCGCTTGCATGGAATAAGTATACGCGTTGCCAGTGCTTAATGTTGAAGCTATGCCAGGTACAAAAGCAATGCCCGTACCGCGTGTGCCTGATGTACGATTAAGGCGCACATCACCACCTAGTTGCCATGTAGGTGTTACTTGCTTAGTCAGCCCAAACAGCGCCGTATCTGTGTCTGGTGTCACATCATTAACCGTTTTGATAATCTGTTTTTTAGTCATCAATTTTTGCAGACTTCCCACAGACGTTGCACCTGTCACTGCAGGAATAGCGGTCTCACCATACAAAATAGGTGATTTACGATGATCCAACAAAACGTTGTATGTAATGTCGTACATCCCCGTCCAGTTACCTTGTAACAATGCAATATTTACTCTGTCGTAAATAGTATCGTAATCGAGCAAGCCAAACCAAGAAGTCGTATTGTTGAAATAGCGCAACTCAGTACCTAGAGCGCGCCTCTCAGCAAAACCATCTGCATTTTGTTGGATAGCGTAAACATTACCACTTACGCTACTGGCAGAAGTGCCGAACTCCAGCGCAGTACCATAAAACTGACGATTGGTTCTAATCGTCGTATGCGAGCCGTCATCTGGCACACCAGCCACGCCTGTAATTCTAAAATTGTCATTGAGCGAGTACCTTGCGAAACCACCATCAAACCGACCCAACACACCTTGTGAGTTACCTGGCTGGCGGCCTAAGCGGAACATGTAACCAAGGGATTTATCTTCATGATCCCAGTAAGCGGCATTTAAACGATTAATATCCCTAAAATTATCGCCAGGAGGGAAGTTGTGTGTTTGCGCATCGCGGAACACAATTTTGTCATCATATTGATTATGGCGCCAGCGGCCAGTAATATCGAAGCTGGTTACCAGTGCAGATTGATCAGTTAAGCGATCGTTGGTTCTGCCTGTAGGAGATTTTGTTTCTGTTAATGTTCTTCCACCATAGTAATACTGCGATAGACTACCAAACGCACTGGTTTCATTCACTTGGTTAATTTGCTTTTTAGTCGAGAATTTATTATCTGCAACTTTCGCGGTACCGTCTTTAATCGCAGCTAATCTTGTATTCACTCTTAAAGCGCCTTCACTACCAGGGTATAACTTTAAATAAAGATCATACTCAATTTTTGCTTTGGCAAAGTCACCGTTTTTTTCACGCGCATTGCCCACTAACTCTTGCGCTTCTTGCGAGTATTCATTCGGTGGTAAATTCAACAAACGATTAAACATCTGCGTGGCATTTTCGTACTCGCCCGCCGCCATCGCCGCTTTTCCTGAAGTCATTAAGTCCTTAGCTGATGCGCCCTCTGGTGGAGTTGCCACCGAAAATTTTGGCTCTACGAAGGTAGCAATAGGCTCTCCGATCAGGGGCACTCTGACTATAATACTGTGGTTATCATCACCCAACCTGACTTTGTAGGTGTTTACGTTGGCAAATTTTATAAGTAGCGTCTTGTTAGTATCTACACTTCTATTGTTCGTTACACGGCAAATAGCATTACCTTTTTTAGACACACTAATTACTTCAGGGAAAGTAAGTGTAAATGGCGTAACTAATCTGGATGATGAGCTTTTTGACTCTTGAATACGCAGCTGTTCCGCCAAACATGGGTCAGGGATATCGAAAGCAATACGCAAAGTATCACTTGGTCCATCGGGGAAATGTCGTAAATAGGTGACTGGAACAGTAAAGTTAATGCGAATTTCAGCTTCATCGCCAGCCACTATTACGTCAGGCTGATCTAATATCTGCGCCACTTCCGACGTTGCAGCACCTGCAGCATGTGCTATACACATCCCACAAAGCAGGATAAACAATCTAAAACCGCGCATTACAACTCCTCAAAACTTATAATCTTATAATTATCATGCGCTTAGTATAGCAATTTAATGCAAATTAGCAACTTTTTACCCGCCAAAACGT
>JANNFN010000078.1:0-11724 GCA_031379885.1 Methylotenera sp. | reverse complement strand
CAGCCGATGATTATTAAAGGCGTAGAACCAGGCAAACGTAATCAAATCGCCATTGGCGAAAAAATTAAAACACCGCAAGAAGCGCAGTTGTATAAAGTGGTGGTTGAAGCAGCAGAATTGGCGAAGTAACTACTAAAAAATGGAAATTGGTGCTTTCTTTAGTAAAGTTTTCAGCTGGATTTTTGGAAAGTTATTCAGTTCGATAGTAAAAACCACAAGGCATGTAGTAGTAACATCACATGCTGGGATACTAGAGTCGTCAGGACTCCCCTGCCAATTCGTAAAGATAACTAATCTTTCTATCAGTCGCAAAGCTGTCTTAACTGAAGTATGGTTTCAGTTAAACGCTAATAAAGTTTTTGTTGTAAATCTTGAACGTCCTATGCCAAAAGAGCTGCAGCCAGAAGAGCAATGGGAAACATGGATTGCATTAGCTGAGATTCAAATTGGATTTCATAATGCGGCTGCGAAATTAGCTAGAGTAAAACTTAGCGATGGGACAGTTCATGAATCTAAGCCTACTGAAAACGTTTCAGAAAGAGGTTTTGTAGCTGGGAGGTAACTGTTTCAGTTTCCAAGCATCTCTTTCGCATGGCTACGCGTGGTTTCGGTAATTTGAATGCCGCCCAGCATTCTGGCGATTTCTTCCACACGTTCAGGTTTACTTAACACCTGAATATGGCTTAAAGTTGCGCCGTTTGCTTGCGTTTTACTCACTTGTAAATGCTGCGCGGCTTGCGCAGCCACTTGCGGCAAATGCGTAATCACTAGCACTTGGCGCTCGGCACCGAGTTGTTTCAGCAATTGCCCAACCACTCCTGCCACGCTGCCGCCAATGCCCACATCGACTTCATCAAAAATCATGCACGGCACGCTGCCTTGCGCGGCTCCTTGGCCATCGCCAAGTGAATTCAAAGCTAAAGTGACGTGTAGAGCCAAACTAATTCTTGAGAGTTCGCCGCCTGAAGCCACTTTATTGAGTGGTCGTGGCTCGACGCCGGCGTGACCTGCTACCAAAAATTCGACCGTTTCCAAGCCGTTACTTGAAGCCTCGCACGCATTTAAAGCCACGTCAAACTTGCCACCGCTTAAAGATAGTCGTTGCATTTCTAGGCTAATTTTTTGGCTTATCGCTTTAGCTGCTATTTGGCGTTTGACACTTAACTGCTTGGCAGAAGTTTGGTACGCACTTAACGCTTCAGCTTCTGATTTCGCCAGTGCGCCATCGTTCGCAAAACTTTCTAGCTCGGTCATACGCGCAAAATCTGCGGCCAGTAGTTCAGGCAAATCTTCTGGCTTGCTGCGATATTTGCGCGCGGTATTATGCACGGCATGAATGCGGTTTTCGACCTCGTTTAATCTTTCAGGATCTAACTCTGCACGTTGCAAATATCGGTTTAGCTCGCGCGTTGCTTCTTCAATTTGTATCAGCGCAGAATCTACGCCATCAGCCGCTTCTTTCAGTTGTGGGTCAAACTCAACTAAACCGATAAGCTTATTTTGTACTTGCGCCAACATGGCGTTTGCGTTGGGTTCATTGTCGTCTAGCATCCCAATACAAGCCTCTAAGCCCGCCAGCAAGCTTGCGCCATTCGCTAGTCGATGATGCTCTGCCTGTAACTCTGCCCATTCTTCTGTCACAAAATTAAGCTGTTTCAATTCGCGTGTTTTATCGCGCAATTCGGCTAACTCATCTGCAAATGCAGCAGAATTTTTTTCGACTTCTAAGCGTTTAACATGAAGCGCATGCCAAGTTTTATAATGCGCTGCAACCTGATGCGCCAACTCAACACTTGCGCCAAATTCATCTAAAATCTGCCGTTGTGTGGAGGACTTAAGTAAAGAGTGATGCGCATTTTGGCTATAAATATCAACTAGCAATTCACCTAGATCTTTAAGCTGGCCAATCGTCACCGCTGTACCATTGATAAAGCCGCGACTGCGGCCATCGGTATAAATGACCCGCCTGAGCACTAGCACTGGAGCGGCTTCTAGGGCAGCGTTTTCGAGCCAAATGGAAGCATTTTCATTGTTAGAAAAAGTTGCGCTAATATCTGCACGCTCTGCGCCGACGCGAATCACTGCACCATCGTTACGTTCGCCCAGCGCAAGTGAAAGCGCATCGATAAGAATGGATTTACCCGCGCCAGTTTCCCCCGTGAGCGTAGTGAAGCCTTGGCTGAATTCTAAATCAAGAGATTCAACAATAATAAAATCGCGGATAGATAAGGCTTGTAGCAAGAACTAACCCCAATTCAATTTGTTGCGTAACATCTCAAAATAACAATAATCTGTTGGATGCAGTAACGTAATATTTTTATCCTCGCGCTGCACCAGCACTTTGTCGCCCACTTCTAAAGCCAGCAGAAACTGTCCATCGTAGCTAATTTGCGCATCATCTACTTGCACTAAACTGATTTCAATTTTGCTGGTGCTATTCAAAACAATTGGCCGATTGCTCAGAGTATGCGGACTAATTGGCACTAAGGCAATCGCGTCTAAATTTGGATGCAAAATTGGCCCTCCAGCGGATAGTGAATACGCAGTAGTACCTGTAGGTGTGCTTAAAATAAGGCCGTCAGAGCGTTGTTTATGCACAAATTTACCGTCTATTTTAACTTCTAACTCTATTAAACGTAGGCCACTTTTCACCACTACATCATTGAGCGCGACGCCTTGATGGATTAACTTGTTGCCTCTATAGACGCTCGCAATGAGCAACATACGAGACTCAATTTGATATTGTCCAGCTAAGACTTTATCTAGTTCAGTCAGCATATCTTCTGCGCGCAGATCGGTTAAAAAACCAAAACGCCCGCGATTAATACCCACCAAGGGAATGTCAGAATTCATCAATATTCTTGCCACACTTAGCATGGTGCCATCACCACCCATGACAATCGCTAAATCAACATTTGCGCCAATTTTCTCTAAAGATGCCGTATCAAAGCCTGTCAGCTCGGCGTGCTGCGCTGTGTTGCGCTCTACCCAAACCTTAATATTTTTAGCCGCTAAATGACGTGCCAAATCTGCCAAATCGGTTTGCATTTGCTGCAATGCAGATTTGTTCATATATTTGCCAATAATTGCGATTTTATTGAAATTTGTTTTCATCTTGGAATTAAAGCATAGTCAAGTGGTCTAGGCAAAGGTGCAATTCAATACAACTCAAAAAATGTTCTTTGTAGCGCATATTTTGCGCCATAATATCAATCTTAAGCCTGTAAGGTAGGCTAATTTAGCTAAATATATTTATATTATATGATAATAATCAATAAGTTATATACATTAAGACCTCAATGATAACTTCTCAACTAAATAACGTACTCAAAACCTATTTTTTCATTACTTATTTATTAGTACTTTGGCTGGTTTCAGATTCGCTACCACTTGCGGCCGCCTATGCTGAAGGTTGGCTCACTTTCGGCTTCATGTTGGTTGCATTTTTGCTCTATGGCGTTTATTACCTGTTGCCCGCTATTGCAATTACCGTGCTAGTTAAATATTTTACAAAACCAGATAAGCCACGCCCTGCCTACGTTGCAGCCGTGTTAACCGGTAGCATAACTACACTATTGCTTTATGCCAACGCCAAACTTTTCGCGCTATACGGCATGTTTTTCAACGGCTTTATACTTAATTTAGTCATGACACCTGGCGGTATCGAATCTTTGGGCGGTAGCAATGCGTCAAGCATGGGCTTTGTAGCTATTGCACTAGGTTTTATTGCCCTGCAAACTTTGATTTTGTGGCTTGTGCATCGTTATTATCAAAAAAAAATATCCCCAAAATTATCATTCAAGTTTTTGCCCTTCGCCTTACTCGTAGTCACCGTGTTCACTCACATGGGTTTTGCATTAGATAGCTACACAAAAAAACAGCTTAACATAGCGGCCGAATCTATCCCTTTTTATCAAACCGTTTCTGCACGCAGCTTTTTTAAAAGCATGGGCTTAACCGCCCCCCGCGAAACTAAACTCAAAGTCAGCGGCAAACTTAATTATCCGCTTAAGCCTCTGCAATTTAGCCGCCCTGCAAAGCCATACAACATTATTTGGCTGGCTTCAGAATCGTGGCGCGCAGATACGTTAGATGAAAAAATCATGCCGAACACTTGGGCATTTTCTGCCAATGGCGCGCGTTTTACACGCAATTACAGTGGTGGCAATGGCACGCGCATGGGCATATTTTCTATGTTTATGGGCATTCCTGGCAATTACTGGTTTTCATTTTTAGATTCTCATCGCGGAGCGGCGATTATCGATGTTTTACAAAAGCAACAATATCAAATGAGCTTTTATACCAGCGCTAAATTTTCTTACCCTGAATTTGATAAGACCATTTTCGTGCAAGTACCTAGCGAGCAATTGCATGACAAAAATAAAAATGGTACAGGCTGGGAAAATGACCGTGACAATGTTTCTAGTTTGCTTTCGTTTATAGGTAAACGGGATCAAAGCCGCCCTTTTTTCACCTTTATGTTCTTCGAATCACCACATGCCCGCTACTATTTTCCACAGACAAGCGTTATTGCTAAACCGTATTTTGATGACCTGAACTACGCCACTTTGAGCAAAGAAGCGCTGCGCAAAGACATAGTTCCGATTAAAAACCGCTACATTAACTCTGTGCACCATTTGGATATGCAGTTTGGGAGAATTTTTGATTATCTCAAGAAAAATCAATTACTTGATAACACAATAGTTGTGCTACTTGGGGACCATGGCGAAGAATTTATGGAGCATGGTTTTTGGGGTCATAACTCCACTTTCGTCGATCAGCAAATACGTACGCCTTTAGTGATTTATGCACCTAGGATGAAGTCAGTAGTAAGCAACCAAATGACGAGTCACATGGATATTGTGCCAACCATTATGCCGCTGTTGGGCGTCACCAATCCCAAAGTCGATTACTCGACTGGTTACAACTTGCTGAAGGGCGAAAAACGTAACCACACCTATATTTCCGATTGGGACAGAGTCGCTTATGTGGATGATGACGTTAAAATCATCCAACCGGTAAATGGCAAAAGCTTCGCACTATTAAAAGCCAGCAAAGGCAACGATGACCCACTTAGTACAGAAGAGCGCAACGCCATACTAGCTAAAAAACAACCCGCAATGCTGCAATTGGTGCAAGATTTAAGCAAATTCTTCAAGAAAAAAGAAGCGGCAGTAAAGCCACAATAACATTGCCTATTCGACACAAGTACTTGATAATTTGGTGAATGGATAAGCGCGCGCAAATCTTACTCAAAACCTTGGTGGAACATTACATTAGTGATGGCCAACCGATTGGTTCGCGCACACTTTTGCAGCATTCCGGCTTAGATGTTAGCCCCGCGACAATTCGTAATGTCATGAGCGATTTGGAACATCTGGGCTTTATCGCAAGCCCGCACACATCTGCAGGTAGAATTCCCACTCAAAAAGGTTATCGACTTTTTGTGGATACCTTATTAACTGTGCAGCCGCTGGATACTAAAGCGGTGAACCAACTTAAAAGTGGTTTATCTTCTCCCAACCAAAATGAGTTAATTAACAGCGCGGCAGACATGCTATCTCAGCTTACCCAGTTTGCCGGTTTGGTCATGATTCCAAAACGTCAGCGCGTCGCGTTTAAACATTTAGAATTTCTGCCATTAACTGATAAAAGAATCCTCGTGATTATTGTTACCTCTGACGGCAACGTGCAAAACCGCATTATTCTGGCTGAAAAGCCCTATTCCGCTAGCGAACTCACGCAGGCCAGCAATTATTTTAACGCGCATTTTTCAGGACAAACGTTTGAAGAAGTGCAACAAAAGCTACATACCGAACTTAAACAAATGCAAACCGATATGAATAAGCTTATGAGCGCTGCCTTGGAGGCCAATACCAATGGGGCTTCTGGCGATGGCAAAAATGAAGGTGTGGTAATTGCTGGTGAGCGCAATTTATTACAAGTAGACGAACTCTCTACCAACGTAGTGAGTCTACGTAAATTATTCGAGATATTTGAACGCCGCGCGAGTTTAATGCAGCTACTCGATAATAGTCAGCGTGCAGAAGGCATACAAATATTCATCGGCGGTGAGAGTGGCTATTTGCCGTTGGATGAATGCAGCATGGTTACCGCGCCATATGAGGCGGATGGCCAAGTGGTAGGAACCTTAGGTGTAATTGGCCCAACACGCATGGCGTATGAACGTGTGATACCGATTGTGGACGTGACAGCTAAGTTGTTGTCGAATGCGTTATCCAATAATTAACTAAATAGAAAAATCATGGCTTATTACAACTCTGAACCCAAATACGAACACGGCGACCAACTTAAAGTTGGCATTTTGCTTGCTAACTTGGGCACGCCAGATGCGCCTACCGCTAAAGCGCTACGCCCCTATTTACAGCAATTTTTAATGGATAGACGCGTTGTAGAAATTCCACGTTTTATTTGGTGCTGGATTTTGCATTGCATTATCTTAGTGATTCGCCCAAAGAAATCGGCAGCTAAATATGCACAAGTATGGACGCCAGAAGGCTCACCGTTGCTGGTGCATGCGCAAAAGCAAACACAATTATTGCGTGGTTATTTAGCACAAAAAATCAACTCACCTTTCGCTGTCGAACTAGGCATGAGCTATGGTAACCCAAGCATGCAAAGCGCGATTGATAAGCTACGCGCACAACATTGCGATCGTATTTTGGTGTTCCCACTTTACCCACAATATGCTGCCAGTAGCACAGCATCAGCCATGGACGCGGTATATCGCGTATTACTGAAAACGCGCAACCAGCCAGCCGTGCGCAGCATTCGTCATTATCATGACCACCCAGCTTATATTGAAGCGCTCGCCCAAAGCATCAGCGAGCACTGGGAAATCAACGGGGGCAAACCAACAAAGTTAGTGATGAGCTTTCATGGTTTGCCAAAATTTCATCTTATGAAAGGTGACCCGTATCATTGCGAATGCCACAAAACCGCACGCTTATTAGCTGAAGCGCTAGGTTTAAACAAAGACGAATTTACCGTTGCGTTTCAATCACGCTTTGGCAAGCAGGAATGGTTGAAGCCCTATTTGGTGGCTACGCTAGAAGAGTTAGGTAAAGCAAAAGCGCAGCGCATTGATGTGGTTTGCCCAGGTTTCAGTAGCGATTGCTTAGAAACACTAGAAGAAATCGCCATGGAAGGCAAACACATTTTTCAAAGCAACGGTGGTGGAGAGTACCATTATATTCCTGCTCTCAACGAAAATGACGCGTGGATTCACGCCATGACACAAATCGCGCTGGAAAACCTGCAGGGTTGGGTTTCGCCCGAATGGGATAGTGCACAAGCGATTAATGAAAATGAAGCAACCAATATCCGCGCACAAAGCTTAAATACCTAACAGTAATCTCTAACCCTAATCAGCAAGCCTTCTAACGCGACTGATTTGACTTATAAGCAATATCTAGTACGTTTTTAAACACTTTGATTGACTCAAACGTTTGTTTGAATTTATACTATAAAAATAAAACAAACGTTTGAACTACTTCTTAAAATCAAGTACTAAAATAAAACAAACAAGGCCCTGATGTTAAGAGCTAAGGTGAATATGAAAGCAAAACCACATTTATCAATGTCGCCAAACGAGGCACAACCAAGAGAGAAAATCCTGCTCACTGCGCTCGAGCTTTTTGCTGAACAGGGTTTTGAGCGTGCGACAGTACGCCAAATTGCAAGAAAAGCTGAGGTCAATATCTCGGCCATTAGTTATTACTTTGGCGATAAGGCAGGTTTGTATCAGGCCGCATTTATGGAGTCATTAGGCTCACCAAAAGATGATATCGAACTTTTTAACGATCCAAACTTAAGTTTAGAACAAGCTTTAGTTGGCTTGTTTAGTGGTTTTACCGAGCCATTAAAGCAAGATAAATTAGCGCAATTATGTACACGGTTACACATGCGCGAGATGGTGGAGCCGACAGGAATGTGGGCACAAGAAATAGATAACGGCATAGCGCCCTATCACCAAGCCTTGTTAATTGTGTTAAAAAAGCATTTAAATCTAAACAAAATAGATGATGATTTACATCGATTAGCCATGTGCATTGTTGCGATGGGAGTGCACTTATTTGTTGGGAGAGATGTAATTGAAAAAGTTTGCCCAAAAATTATTGCAGGTAATGGCGCTTTGAACCTGACACAAGAAAGATTGGTGATGTTTGCTCTAAGTATGATAGATGCTGAAAAAAACCGCAGAAAGCAAGTCAACGCATGAAAAAAGTTAAGTTAAAGCACATCGGTTTAGTCATTACTTGTTTGCTGTTAAGCGGTTGCGCGAGTTTTGATTTTTTTAAATTAAAGCAGACGCCTGAGTCGGTAGTAAGTGCAACAAAAATTCCTGACGCATGGCAAGCGCCATTGCCGCACCAAGGCGATGTTGCAAAACTTAACGAGTTTTGGCATCAGTTTGATGATGCATTATTGCTTGAATTGATAACTGCTTCACAGCAAGTCTCTAGCAATGTAGCCGCCGCCAAAACACGTATTGCTGAGGCGCGCGCTACAAGAATAAGCACGAGTGGCAATGCGCGTCCTGATTTAAATGGCACTATTTCAACTTCGCGTAGCGTTCAGCAACCAGAAGGATCAATTGGCAGAGAAAGTGGAGGTCAGAACAGCGGGTTCTCAACTGGTGCAATAAACACGTCACAGATTGGCTTGCAAAGTCACTGGGAGCTCGACATTTTTGGTGCAAACCGTATTTTGGTAGATTCAGCAAAAACCTCAGAAAACGCAGCGCTTAGTAATTGGCATGAGGCGCGCGTAGCGGTGGCTGCTGAGCTTGCAACAAGTTATTTCAATCAACGTTTTTGCCAAGCGCAGGTTGTATTAAATCAGCAAGATTTGAATTCGCGCCAAGAAACTGCACGTATTACAGCCATTTCAGTGAAAGCCGGTTTCTTAGGCAGCGCCTCGCAGAGTTTGGCAGATGCGAGCTTATCCAACATTAAACAGCAGCAGAATGCACAAATTGCACGGTGCAACTTAAACATCAAAGAATTGGTCGCTTTAACGGGCATAGATGAAACAGAACTGCGCGAAAAACTAAGCAAACAGACTTTTGAAGTTAACAAAAATGAGGCTAAAAATCTATACATCATAGATAGCATTCCAGCGAAAGTGATTACGCAAAGACCCGATATTATTAATGCAGAAGCTGAGTTGATTGCCGCCGCGGCTAATGTACAAAGCAACAAGGCGATGTTGTTGCCTAGGGTTTCTGTGGATGGCTCTATTGGTTGGATGTGGCAATCTGCTAGCAGTTTTAAAACTGATGGCAAGGTCTGGTCGCTAGGACCACTCTCAATCACAATTCCTATTTATAATTCTGGCGGCCAACAAGCCAAAATTAAAAGTGCCGAAATAAAATATGAAGAGTCAGCGGTAAATTATCGCAATAAAGTTCGTGTCGCAGTAAAAGAGGTCGAAAGTGCTTTGGTTAATTTACATAGTGATGAAGCTAGAAATGAAGATTTAAAACTGGCACTGCAAGGTTATCAAGCATCTTTTAAAGCGACAGAAGCCAAAGTAAAAGCGGGGTTTGCCAATTTAATCGAGCTAGAAGATAGTCGACGCGTTGCGCTACAAACAGCAACTGCATTAAACACCTTAGAGCAAGACCGCATCAATGCATGGATTTCGCTGTATCGCTCAGCGGGCGGGGATTGGCAAACCAACAAAGCTGAAGAAAACAATGTGGTTAAAAATGTTAAGGCAACTGAAGCGTCTGGATTAAAACTTAGCCCTAGCCTGCAACAAGATGATCTACAAAAAAATATCTCGCAAACGATAAACGAAAATACTCAAGAAAAGGCAGTTAAGCAATGATAATTAAGAAAACGTCGCTTAAGAAAACCCATATTGCTTTAATCGCGCTGATACTCGCAGTGCTTGCTTTTTTTGTGTTTAAACTAAAACAAGACAAAGCAGTTGAGACCACAGTAGCAAGCTCCTCTGCCTCCACAGAAGCTAAAGCTGCCTTAACCGTGACCACAGTGCAGCCAGCGCGCAGCATGATGCATCAATCAATTGCCGCAAATGGCAGTATTGCACCTTGGCAAGAGGCGATTATTGGAGCCGAGGTCAATGGATTGCAGCTCAACCAAGTGTTAGTGAACGTGGGCGATACTGTTAAGCGCGGCCAAGTATTGGCTGAGTTTTCTGCTGCCACAACCGAGGCAGATATTGCTCAGGCCAGTGCGAATGTAGCTGAGGCAAAAGCTAATGCCATAGAGGCAGCAGGCAATGCAGGCCGTGCGCGTAGCATTCAAGACACTGGTGCGCTTAGCACACAACAAATAGAGCAATTGATGGCGTTAGAGGCATCAACTAAAGCGCGTGTTGCTGCGGCTGAAGCGACTTTGCACTCATATCAAATTAAGCTAAAACAAACCAAAGTGCTCGCGCCTGATAACGGTGTGATTTCTGCGCGTACTGCCACTGTAGGTGCTGTGGCATCTGCAGGGCAAGAGCTTTTCAGATTGATCCGACAAGGCCGACTGGAGTGGCGCGCAGAGCTGACTTCTAGCGATATTAGCGCGATTAAGCAAGGTATGGCGACTGACTTAACCATGCCTGATGGCAGTAAAGTCGAAGGTAAAGTGCGCATGGTTTCGCCTATGGTAGATGCGCAAACGCGCAATGCGATGGTGTATGTGGACTTACCTAATAACAGCCAAATTAAAGCGGGAATGTTTGCACGCGGCAGTTTTGAGTTAGGTGAAAAAGAAGTTATTACTTTGCCAGCAACTGCTTTGGTGCTGCGAGATGGTTTTGCTTATCTGATGCAAATAGATGGGCAAAGCGGCACTAAAGAAACGCGCGTAAAACAATTAAAAGTACAGGCTGGCAGTCGTGTTGGCGATAACGTAGAAATTATTGGCTTGGAAGAAGCGATGAATAGCAATTTTGTAGCTACTGGCGGTGCATTTTTGTCTGATGGCGACATAGTCAGTATCGTGGGTAAAAATGCGCCTGCAGCCAATCCACAAGTTAAGAACTGATTGGTCAATATGATGAATGTTTCTAGCTGGTCAATTAAGAATCCCGTTCCTGCGGTTATTTTATTTATTCTGCTGACTTTTGCTGGCATGTTAAGTTTTAATGCCATGAAAATCCAAAATTTCCCTGATTTGGATTTGCCTACAATCAATGTGGTTGCGGCTTTGCCAGGCGCATCACCTGCACAATTAGAGAATGAAGTTGCACGTAAGATTGAGAACTCTGTTGCCAAGTTGCAGGGTTTAAAACATATTTATACGGAGATTACCGATGGCAGTGTGAGTTTAACTGCTGAGTTTAGGTTAGAGAAACCCACGCAAGAAGCCTTGGATGAAGTGCGTTCTGCCGTTTCAGAAGTGCGTGCTGATTTGCCTGCTGATTTGCGCGATCCAATAGTCTCTAAGCTTAATGTGGCGGGCTCGCCGATATTGGCATTTACTATTAATTCTGACCGCATGGATAGTGAGGATTTGTCTTGGTTTGTCGATGATACGTTGACAAAAAAGATGCTCGGTGTAAAAGGCGTTGGTGCGGTTAGCCGCGTAGGTGGTGTGACGCGTCAGGTCATCGTTGCATTAGATACTGCAAAACTGCAATCTTTAAATGCAACGGCGGCTGATATTTCAAGGCAGTTGCGCAACTCACAAATTGAGGTGGCTGGCGGTGCAACAAAAATGGGCGGTAGTGACCAGCCCA
>JANNFN010000072.1:0-5300 GCA_031379885.1 Methylotenera sp. | reverse complement strand
GTCTTATAGAGTCAATCACTTAGCTTCTGCTAAGCCCTTAAATATAGTGCCGAGTATCGGAGTTTAACCTTCTGCGATGAGCACACTAAACATTTGATCCACATCGATGCAGAACTGATCTAACTCAATCGCGCGTTGCATAGAATCACCACTACCCTGCCACTCCACGTGTGCATTGAGCTCTAAACCAGCATCTTCAACTGCAAACTGAAATTTATTCAGTAAGTTTTTCGCAACCGGCCCGCCTCGGTCTGCTAATTGCAAACTGCATGCTACTTGTTTAAAAGTAGTATTCGCTGCACCCTCACCCACAACATGCCATTTGTCTTGATTATCCAAGCCGTGCAAGGTTATTGGTAAGGCAATGCCAGAAATTGAAGTGCTAAGTGCGGCTAAATCTTGAGCGTTGATGTTTTTATTGAGGAATAAAATGGCAGTTAAATCAATTTGTGAATGGGTAACTTCAGGCAAATTAATTTGCGCACGTTGAATTTGTTCATGCAAAACCGCTTTTACTATAAGTTCAGATGATATTGGCATTGAAGCAATTGATTCTGGCTTGGCTTTTACATCAAAAGCTTGGTCTAATTTAGTCTCTACTGGCTCATGCTCGGCAGTTTCCAGTGATTTATTATTTTTTAGTTCAGATTTAATAAAAACGTCGTCGTTAAAACCCGCTGCGATGGGTTCCCTTATTGTAGGTTCGCTAAAGTTTTCATCTGGGGCGGCGTGTTCAAAGTGTTTATATTTTTCGGCCACTTCAGCAAGCTCTTTATCCACCATGTAAGCGTCGGCATCAATATGAAAATCATCTGACAATACATCTTTTTGTGGGACGATAAAGTCACTGGTGACTTCATTACGCAACTTTCTCTCTTGCACCCAGTTGTATACAACAACTCCTGCAATGATAAAAGCGCCTAAAACTATAAGTGCTACTTGCAAATCTGACATATTTCTTATTTTACTTTGAATTGGTTCTTATTTTCGGATTAATTCAACAATATTACAAGCTTGTATTTACGCTTGCATGGTCATTGCAGCATCAATATCCACGTCCACAATACGAGAAACGCCTGATTCCTGCATAGTAACACCAATGAGCTGTTGCGCCATTTCCATGGTGATTTTATTGTGCGAAACAAACAAAAATTGCGTTTTTTCAGCCATTTTTTTTACCATATTGCAAAAACGCTCGGTATTGCTGTCATCCAAAGGTGCATCCACTTCGTCCATTAGGCAGAATGGCGCAGGATTTAGCCTGAATAACGCAAATACCAACGCTAGCGCAGTTAACGCTTTTTCACCGCCAGAAAGCAGCTGAATTGTTGTGTTTTTCTTACCTGGCGGTTGGGCGAAAACTTGCAAGCCAGTATCTAAAATCTCATCGCCAAGCAGTTCCAATCTAGCTTGTCCACCGCCAAACAGTGTGGCAAAAAGCTCTCCAAAATGTTGATTAGCGGTGTTAAATGTTTGCATTAATTTATCGCGTGTTTCGCGGTCAATCTTCTTAATGGCATCTTCTAGCGTTTCCGTGGCCTGCGTTAAATCCAACATTTGACTATCTAAATAGCTTTTGCGTTCCGTTTCTGTGGCCAGCTCTTGTATTGCCGCCATATTGACCGGGCCAATTTCTTCAATTTGTTGCTGCAATTGGCTCGTTTTACGTGCCAATTCACCGGTTTTAGCATTTTCAGCCAAGCCCTGCGCCAAATCCTGTTCATTCATGCCATTTTCTAGCAGACCAGCTTGGCATTGTTCAAAATGCAGCCGCGCCTCTTGCTCGTTTAAACGACTTTGCTCAACATTGTCGCGCATCGGGTGCAATTGCTGCTCGTTTTGCATACGCGTGCGTTCTTGCGCCTGCAACTGCGTTTCCGCCACTGCCAAATGATTGCGCGCCTCTGCTAAAGCGGTCTCGCATAGTTGCTTGGCGTTAATCGCCTCACTTAGATTGGTTTTAAGTGTTTCCATTGGCGTTAACTTTAAAGTCTCTTCCGCCTCTTTTTGACGCAATATAAAGGTAGATTTTTCTTCACTATTTACATTGATTTTATTATTTAATTCATTGATATTATTATTAATTATTTTTTTATTAAACTCAGTTTCCTGATGCAGTTTTTCCGCCTGTTGAATGGTATCTCGCGAGGCAGAATACACTTGCTCCGCCTGCTGCCTAGTGGCGAAATCGTTATTTTTTGCCAATTCTAACTGGCTTATTTGCTCTGAAATCGTTTGTAAAGCCGCTTGTTTACTGGTTTTATCAGTGACTAATTGTGCAAGTTTTGCTTTCGCGGTTTCAATATCCACTTTAATGCTTTTTTCGCGCTCTAGCGAAGCTTGCTGCGCTTGTTGTAAACGCGAAAACTCAAGCTGTTGCTGATGTAGTGCGTTAGTGGCAACTTTTAGTTGATTATTCTCATGCTGTTGCTGCTGGCGAGCTTGTTCTAGCTGGCTTTCAGCCGTTTTAAGCGCTTCGCTAATCTTGGCTAAATTTTGCCGTAAATTGGGCAAGTTTTTCTGGCATTTTTCTAATTGTTGCTGACGCTCCAAAACACCATGCAAGCTAGAGTTTTCTCCATGATAGGCAACACTATGGCGGCTAAAAATATCACCCTGCACATTGACTAAAACTTCGCCCAAATTAAGCGCTTTAATACTTTTTTCAGGAGCATCGCCAGAAGCCAATAGATACGAGCCTGCCAGCCAATCAGCTAATATTGGTTGCAAATCAGCATCGCAATCTTTTATAACGCTAATAAGTGGCGTTAAATCTGTATTTTGTTTGCTAGAAACATTGGGATTAGCTGCCCTGTAACCCAATACTAGTGCGGCTGGTGGCCTATCGTTTAAATTTTTATCTGAGATTAAAGCATTGAGTTTTGCGCCTAACACCGCTTCTAGCGCCACGCTCCAAGTTTCATCAATCTTAATTTTTTGCCACAAACGCGCGTTATTTTTTAAACCTTTGCTACTCAACCAGTCTGATAGCTTTCCTTCTGTGTTAAGCGACTGTTGAATTTTTTGTAACGAGTGAATCTCAGCATCCGCTTGGTTGGTAGCGCGTTGCGCTTGATTTTGTTGCTCGCGCAATTGATTCAAACTGGTTTGCAAATCAGCTTCGTCAGTACGCAGTTTTTGCAGCACTTGTTCAATACCAGCAATGCCTTTCTGCGCTTGCTGCAGTGCGGTTTCACTGGCTTTTAACTGCGTTTCATCTGGCAACACCAAGCCTGATAAATCTGCCTCCAGCCTTTGAATGCGCTGCTTATTATCTTCAATATTTTGATTCAGATAATTGATGCTGCTATTTTCTATTTGAATACGTTGATTCGCATCAATCAGTGCTTGCTGGCTTTTTTGCGCAAGTTCTGCGGCAGTTTTAAGCGCCAGCTCTTTTGCTGGAAGCGTTTGTTTTAGGGCATCTAATGTAGTTTTTGCTTGCAATTCAGCCAGTGTTGCTGCTTCTAGCTCGGTTTGTTTCTGTGTTAAATTCTGCAGAAAATCCCCGCCAGCAATGGCATTGCGCTCTAACGATTGCGTGAGTTGCTGTAATTGCTGCGACATGCGCTCACGCGCTTCAGTATTTTGTTTGACTTGGTTCTCTAAGTTAGAAACTTCCGCATTCGCTTCGTAATAAGCGGCCTGCGCGGTATTAATGCCCTCACTCGCCGCATAATGTGCTTGGCGGCTTTTCTCCAATTCAGCCTCACTTTTTCGAAGCTCTGCAGTTTGCGCTTCTAACGCATTCACCAGTTTATCTACTTGCGATTTTGCTTTTTCCCAATCGCGGCTCGCATCGCGCTTTTTAAGTAACCACAATTGCCCATCTGCCAGCTTTAATGCGGTTTGTAGCGCATGGTATTGTTGCGTAACAACGGCTTGAGATTCTAATTTAGTGATTTGTTTTTGCAGTTCGCGGCAAATATCTTCTACGCGTACCAAGTTTTCGCGCGTATCGCGCAGGCGTAATTCTGTCTCGCGGCGGCGTTCTTTATATTTGCTGATGCCAGCGGCTTCTTCTAAAAACACACGTAACTCTTCTGGCTTGGCCTCTACAATGCGTGAGATGGTGTTTTGGCCGATGATTGCGTACGCCCTGCCACCTAAGCCTGTGCCGAGGAACAAATCGGCCACATCGCGCCTACGCACGGCGGTGTTGTTAATGTAGTAAGTAGAGCCTTTTTCGCGCTCAATTACGCGTTTAACGCTAATTTCCGCGTATTGGCTCCATTCGCCATTTGCGCCGCCCAAGCTATTATCGAAAATCAGCTCGACAGAAGCGCGTGAGATTGGCTTACGATTAGAAGACCCGTTAAAAATAACCGCATCCATGGCATCTGCGCGCATCTCTTTAGCGGAAGATTCGCCCAATACCCAACGCACCGATTCCATCACATTAGATTTGCCGCAACCATTAGGCCCCACCACGCCCACACGTTGACCGTGCAAGTGAATGGTGGTTGGATCTACAAATGATTTAAAGCCGGCAAGTTTTAAGTGAGTTAAGCGCAAAAGGTTCGTTTTTAATTAGAGTTGATGAGATTTTATATGAAGCTTTATGCAATATAGCAGTAACGTTTTATAATACCGCTATTATTTGATATGAATGCAATTATGTCTAGCTCTGACTTACACGAAAACGTCACCATACTGGGAAACCTAAGCGCGCAGCCCTCAAAAACGCTTGAAACTTTCCCCAACCCAGCACCCAATCGAGATTTTCATATTCATATGGAAATCCCCGAGTTTACTTGCCTGTGCCCAAAGACAGGCCAACCAGATTTTGCAGTGATTACGCTGGATTATATTGCCGACCAACTTTGTGTAGAGCTAAAAAGCTTAAAGCTATATATTGTGTCGTTTCGTAACGAAGGCTGCTTTCACGAAGCCGTCACAAATCAGATTTTAGATGATTTGGTTAAAGCCACACAACCAAGATTTATGCGCGTCACCGCCAAGTTTTTTGTACGCGGCGGCATATTCACCAATGTGGTGGCAGAACACCGCAAAGCGGGCTGGCAGCCACAGCCAATTGTAGATTTAGCGCAGTTTGCAGCCCAAAGTAATACGCGCGGCTAAGCGCAAATCTATACAGAAAATCATTCACAGCCTATTAATCTAATTGACTTTTGCCCCGCTCGTCTTTAATATTGCGCCTTCTTCGAATTGAAGCAAATTCGAGAGCCCAAATTGGGAGTAAGTCGGGGGTATAGCTCAGCTGGGAGAGCGCTTGCATGGCATGCAAGAGGTCAGCGGTTCGATCCCGCTTACCTCCACCAAATTTGACTCGTTTTAGC